>WHTT01000004.1 GCA_009377605.1 Luteitalea sp. | reverse complement strand
CGCCGCCGTCGCCGCCCGACAAATAACACAAAGCATTAATCGGACGATGTACTAGGTCCCTTGGTCCCTAGATCCCTTGGCCCCTAGATCCCTTGACCCCTAGATCCCTTGACCCCTAGATCCCTTGACCCCTAGATCCCTTGACCCCTAGATCCCTTGACCCCTTACCTCGCTACGCTGGCCTCCACCGCTACGGGCGCTTCGATAGCCTGATAGACCAGCGCGCGGAACTTGCCCTGCAGGTCGAGCCCTTCACTCGGGAGCAGCTGTGCCATGAACAGGGCAACGAGCTTCTCCTGTGGGTCCACCCAGAACCGCGTGAAATAGGCGCCGCCCCAGGAGAACTCACCAACGCTGCCGGGGCGCCCCGCACTGCCGAGGTGCTCCACCACCTCGAAGCCAAGGCCGAATCCGAGCGTTCCCTCCGCATACAGCGTGCCCACATGGTTCGACGTCATCATCTCGATTGTCTTGGGGCCGAGGATCCGCACGCCATCGAGCTCGCCACCGTTCAGCAGCATCTGCAGGAAACGAGCGTAATCCTGTGTCGTGGAGAGCAGGCCCGCGCCGCCCGAGAAGGAGGCTCGTGGCCCATCGACGTATGCTCCCTGGGAGCGTCCCGTGTCTGGCGCACGCTCGATACCGCCGTCCGGCGTGGCCGAGTACACCGTCGATAGGCGGTCCCGCTTCTCGGGCGGCAGGAAGAAGTAAGTATCGACCATCTTCAGCGGTTCGAAGACACGCTGGCGCAAGAACTCGTCGAATTTCAGACCCGAGGCCTTCTCGACCACGGAGCCGAGGATATCGGTCGAGTAGCCGTAGACCCAGCGCTTGCCAGGCTGTTCATCGAATGGCAGTGTGGCGAGCTTTTCGATTCGCGCGCCGATCGGCTCGGTACTGCCGGCGAAATACCATTCGTCGAAGCCTGCGGCCTGATACTGCGGCTCCGTCGCACCGGCGCCATACGAGATGCCGGCCGTGTGCGTGAGTAGATCTCGAATCGTGATTGGGCGCTCGGCGGGGACGACCGCCACTGGGCTGCTCTCCGGCGCATTCGGCGGAGGCGGCACGGCCACAGTCGTGCTCTCGAAGGCTGGAATGAACTTCGACAACGGATCGCTCAGCAAGAGTCGTCCTTCCTCCATGAGTATCATGATGGCGACGCTCGTGACGGCTTTCGACATCGAGGCGAGGCGGAAGATGGTGTCCTTCTCCATCGGCGCGCTCGCCTCGATGTCGCGGTGACCGACGGCATCGAAGTGGATCACCTTCCCGTCCCGCGCGATGAGCGTCACGACACCGGCGATGCGCTTCTCATCGACGTAGCGTCGCATCGTCTCGGAAAGACGGGCGAGCCGCTCGGACGACACGCCGACCGACTCCGGTGCAGCGGTGGGAAGGCCTTGCGCGTGCACCGGTGGCGCCGTGAGAACGACAGCCGTAACGAGCGCGAAGCAGATGGACAGTACTCGTGCACGAACGATGTGAATCGACATGGTCAGTTGTCCCAATTGCGAAGTTCGCGAACCGCGATTTCAATGGAATCTCTGGTCATTATTCATCGATGTCCAGATGCCGTATCATCGTGGAGCATTACTCATGCCACCGAACGCCGCACCCATCGACCGCACGTTGCGCACCCTCAAGAAGGCGATTCTCTCAATGGAGTTGCCGGCCATCGAGAAGATCTCCGAGGAGCAAGAGGGGGACGCATTCCAAGTGTTGATCGGCACGATGCTCTCGGCCCAAACGAGAGACCCGGTGACACACGAGGCATCGACGCGCCTGTTTGCGGTCGCGCCGACGCCTGGCGTCCTGGCTCGCCTCCCGCTGACACGCATCGAACGGCTCATCTATCCGGTGAGCTTCTATCGAAACAAGGCACGCCACGTGAAGGCCGCGAGCCGGCAGATCATCGCGGAGTTCGGAGGACGGATCCCGGCCACCATGGAGGAGCTCCTCACGCTGCCAGGCGTCGGCCGCAAGACCGCCACCCTCACGCTCATCGTTGCTCACGAGAGTGCTGATTATATCTGCGTCGATACGCATGTCCACCGTATCGCAAACCGCTTCGGGTGGGTGAAGACGAAAACACCAAAACAGACCGAGCTTGCGCTGTACGACGCTGTGCCAAAGCGCTGGTGGGCGGACGTGAATCTCTTCCTCGTCTCGTGGGGACAGAACATCTGCAAGCCGGTCTATCCGCTCTGCCGCACGTGCCCGCTCGACCGCCTCTGCCCCAAGATAGGCGTCAGGATTAGAAATCAGGATTCCTGAATCCTGATTCCTGGTGCCGTTATACTGGGCGACATTACGACAACGTGTGCTCCCGATGTCCTGAGGCCCGGTGGCCCAGGGCCCATGGAGGGACAAGATGTTCGAAGCATCTGCGAGATCTGCGAAGCCCTGGTTGGTAGGCGCGGTGGCAGTATTGGCGTTGTCCGTGCCGTCGGCCGCGCAGTCACAGGGTACGACGAAGCCCGAGGCAACGGAGAACCCTGTGCTGCTCTTTGCGACCGAGAAAGGCACATTCGAGGTCGAGCTCCTTGCTTCAGAGGCGCCGAAGAGTGTGGCGCACATCGTACGGCTCGTGAAGAAGTATTTCTACAACAACCAACGAATTCACCGTGTCGAGCCGGGGTCACTCATCCAGTTCGGTGACATTCGCACGCGCGACATGACCAAACGAGCGGAGTGGGGCAGCGGGAGCGGTGGCGGGAGCGGCCGCCCCCTCGAGGTCGCTGAGTTCGCGAAGGGGCTGACGCACGAACGCGGGACCGTAGCGCTCGCACACTCCGGCGATCCCAAGCTCGCCGACAGTCAACTCTTCATCGGTCTTCAGGCGCATCCCGGGTGGAATGGGAAGTACGTCGTTGTGGGGCGCGTCGTTTCTGGGATGGACGTCGTCATGAAGCTACGCGTCGATGATCGCATCAAGAAGGTGACGGTGAAGTAGAAGTGTAGGCCCGACCTTCCGCCTTCGCGCCTTCGCGCTTCGGCGGACAAGTCAGGTCGGGCGTGAATGCAGCAGCGAGGGCCCGAGAACAAACGCCCCTGCAGTACAATCAGCGTAGGGGAGACGTCCGTGGCCACGCTCACAGTGAACGAGATCTACTGCTCCATCCAAGGCGAGTCGACCTGGGCGGGCCTCCCTTGCACCTTTGTGCGCCTCACCGCATGCAATCTGCGGTGTCGCTGGTGCGACACGGCCCATGCCTTCCATGAAGGACGAAAGTGGTCCGTCGAGGACGTGTGCGCCGAGGTCGATCGCCATCGTTGCCGGCTGGTCGAGGTCACCGGCGGCGAGCCCCTGCTGCAAGAGGGTGTGTACGCCCTGATGCACCGGCTGCTCACCGCTGGTCGGACCGTCCTGCTCGAGACCGGCGGTCACATGAGCCTGGCGCGCGTCCCGGCGGCGGTCGTGCGCATCATGGACATCAAATGCCCGGGCAGCGGCGAGGCGTCCCGCAACGACTGGAGTAACATCGATCGCCTCCAACCGCACGACGAGGTGAAGCTCGTCGTCAAGGATCGGGCCGACTACGAGTACGCCCGCGATGTCGTCGAGCGACACCGTCTCACCGAGCGGGTCCACGCCATCCATGTCTCGCCTGTGCATGGAGTGCTCGAGCCGAGAGAGCTGGCGGCGTGGATGGTGGCAGACCAGTTGCCCGCGCGGCTTCACCTGCAGCTCCACAAGTACATCTGGGAACCGGAGACGCGCGGCGTATGACTAGCGAGGCCCCGGACTCAGACCGTCGAGCATCTCGATGTAGAGGGCCTCGCTAGTCACAGTGCTTGCTTTGCCCCGCTTCGCGGGGCGGCCGTCTTGACGGAGGAGAACTTGGCTCAAATGCGAGAGGTCCGGGCCGTCAAGACGGCTAGCGAGAAGCGCGCAGCTGTAGTTCTGCTCAGCGGTGGGCTCGATTCCTACACGGCCGCTGCCATCGCGCGAGATCTCGGCTTCGACCTCTATGCGCTGACCGTGCGATACGGCCAGACTCACTTTCAGGAGATCAGAGCCGCTCGCGCCGTAGCGGATGCGTTGCGTGTGGCCAAGCACATGGAGCTGGAGGTCGACCTGCGTCCAATTGCGCTCTCTGCGCTCACCGGCGCCACCGACGTACCGAAGGACCGCCCCGGGGACCTCAGTGAGATTCCGCCCACCTACGTGCCCGCACGGAACACTGTCTTTCTTGCGCTCGCACTGGCGTGGAGCGAGTCTCTGGGCGCCCACGATATCTTCATCGGCGTCAACGCCATAGACTATTCAGGCTATCCGGACTGCCGGCCCGAATACATTCGCGCATTCGAGCGAGTCGCCCAACTCGGCACGAAGGCCGGCGTCGAGGGACACCCGTTCCACGTCCACGCGCCGCTGGCCGAGCTCTCCAAGGGGGACATCATTCGTCGCGGTCTGTCGTTGGGCCTCGACTACGGTCTCACGCTCAGTTGTTACGATCCCGAGCCGGACGGGCGGCCGTGCGGGCACTGCGATGCCTGCACCCTACGCGCAAAGGGCTTCGCCGAGGCAGGGGTGCCAGACCCGCTGCTGGTGACCGGGTGACGAGGTGATCGGCTGACTCCAACTGATGACTGAGCGGCTCTACTACACCGATCCAGATTGTCTGGAATTCGAGGCGACAATTGTTGGGATCACGCACGAGGAAGGTCGCACTCTCGTGTATCTCGATCGCACGGCGTTCTACCCAACCTCCGGTGGCCAGCCGTTCGACACCGGGCGCTTGAACGAGACGCGCGTCGTCGACGTCATCGACCAGGAGCATCGTGTTGCCCACGTGATTGACGCGGCAAGGACGCTCGAGGACGGTGAGCGTGTAACGGGGCGGATCGATCACGAACGACGGCGCGACCACATGCAGCAGCATACTGGTCAGCACATCTTGTCCGCGTCTTTCGTTCGCCTGCAGGATGTGCCGACCCTGAGCTTTCACCTCGGCAGCAGCACGTCGACGATTGACCTTGCGCGAGAGGTGAGCCGCTCTGCCATCGAGGCTGCTGAGGAGGCCGCAAACGGCGTCATCTGGGAGAACAGGCCAGTCAACATTCGCTTCGTGTCCGGAGACGAGGGTGAGGCGCTTCCGCTGCGCAAGCCGCCGCAGCGCGCGGGCACCCTACGACTGATTGATATCGCGGACTGGGATCTCTCGGCGTGTGGCGGAACACACGCCACTCGTACTGGTGAGATTGGTGCGATCGTGATTCGCGAATGGGAACGCTACAAGAACGGCACTCGCATCACGTTCGTCTGTGGACAACGTGCGCTCCGAAGCCACCGCGAGCTTCGCGACGTGGTCTCGCACGCCTCGGAGCTGCTCTCCGTGGCATCGGCCGATGTCGATACAGCCGTCGAGAGGCTGGTCGCAGAAGCGCGCGATCTGAGGAAGGTCACGCGCACGCTGTCCCAGGAGCTGAGCACGGTTCGGGCCGCTGCCTTGGCGGAGCGGGCAGAGCCGGTGGCCGGCGTCGACCTTCTGGTCGCTGTCCTGGAGGGTGCCGATGCCAGCGCGCTTCGAACGGCTGCCGCCTCGCTCACGGCCACGTCGGGCCGCGTCGTTGTCTTGCTCACCGAGGCACGGCCGGCGGCGATTGTTGTCGCTCGGAGCGCCGATGCCACGGGTGTCGATGCTTCTCGGTTGCTCGGTCAGCTCGCCGATCGCTTTGGCGGGAGGGGAGGTGGCAAGCGGGAGCTCGCACAGGGCGGAGGCGTCGATGCCGACCGCGATGCCGTCGCGCGGGAGGTGAGGCGTTTTCTTGATGCCAAGTAGGGCGCCCCTTTAGGGCCTGTCAGGGAATAAGTGCACCATTCTGGCTGCCGATGCATCCCGTCTCGCAGCGTTGCTCGTCGCTTACATACTCCCGGTATGCGCACTCCTCGCGCCTTGCCAGACGGGCGCCTCGACACCCAGAACGGCACACTTATTCCCTGACAGGCCCTTAGGGGCATGGTCGCCGTTCCACCCGGCGCGGCTAAAGCCGCGCCCTACCTCTGTTTCGCATGGCTACTTGACCGCGTCGAGCGCTTTGACGACGTCGTCGAGGGTATCGGCGGGGATTGTGGCGGCGCCAGGCTCGCCGGTGCGAACGGCGTATGCCTCCTTGCCGGAGCGGTACAGCGTCACGCTCTCGCTCTTGTCGCCCTCGGAGACCGCCGTGATCGCGACGACTTGCGCGCTGCCGGCGGGGAGCGAGTCGACGTACGAGTCTGCTCGAAGGTCGGCAATCCGCGACGCCAGGTCATCCACTGTCGCCGCGTCGACCTTGGCTTGCGGCTGCACCTGTGTCCAGCGCTCCGGAGCGCTGTCGTCTTTCGATTCCTTCCTCTTTTCGAAGAGTCGCTTGGTGCCGTCGCGAGTGATCTCGAGGCGCTGGCCGGTGACGTTCTGGAACGCGAAGAGCTCTTTCGGCCGGTACTCCGATGGCTCGCGCCGCAGATCGTCGGCGAGCGTGCTCTCGACCGTGAATACCATCGGACGTGAGCCATCCTTTGCGTAGACGCCTTCCTCATCGGCGTCTCGGCCCAGGAGCAGGGAGGCCGAGGTGCTGCCGGAGTGGAGCGTCACGGTCACCGAGGGCTTGTCGAGAGCGTACGTATCGAGCGTCTTTGCGTCATCGGCGATGAGCGCTTTCATCTGCCCCGACGCGAGACTTCCGAGCAGTGACTCCACCGTGCCACTGTCGACGCGCGTGGACCATGGCTTCGCCATCTGCCACGTATCCCCCTTCTTCACGAGCTGGAGCTCCCAGGACGCGCTCCTGGCGTCGAGCCGATCCACTTTGTCGCGATCGAAGGTCAGCACACTCTTGTCACGCAACGCGAAGGTGTCGCGGTCGAATGTCGTCTCGAGCCCGGAAGGCACGAGGATCACGCGCGGTGCACCGTCCACGCGAGCGTACAGGTCCCCTTCCGTAGGCGTCTTTTCTCCAATCAGGAGCTGGTGCGGCTTCGGCTGGCCCGATACGCGGAACGTGACCTCTACTCGAGGTTCCGCGAGGCCGTACTGCGCCACGTCCTTCGGTTTCTCGACCAGCACACGCTGAATCTCGAGCGTCGAGAGGTTCGACGTAATGCTGGAGACCTCACTCTCGTCTGCCGCCCCTTGGATTGGGGCGACAATCTGCCACGACGCTCCCTCCTTCTTGAGCGTCGTGGTCGCGCCTGATGCCGCCTTCACGGTCAGCTCGGTCAGCTTGGCGGCGTCGAGGTCCGGGAATACCTTTTCGAGCGTTTCGGCGTCACGCTCCTCGGCCGGCGGTCGGTGCCGCTCGACGAAATAAATGTAGGCGCCAAGGCCAAGGCCGACGACGAGCAAGATCAGGAAGGAGCGCCCCCGACTCATCCTCGCCTCCGCCACCAGATGTAGACGCCGCTCATGAAGACCAGCGCGGGCACCGCCAACATCGACAGCCAGACCACGCGGGTGGTTTGTGCCGCCGTCATGGTGACGCGCCGATCGTCCGGTTCCTGTGGGCGGATGTCGATGAGCGATTCCTGCTCCGCCAGCCAGTTCAAGGTGTTCAGGAACAGGTCGCGGTTACCCTGCAAGCCGAGCACGCTGTTGGAAGCGAAGTCGGAGTCGCCAAAGACGACCACCCGCGTCTCAGGCGTTTTGGTGTCGTCACTGGCGCCTTCGGCCTCGGAAGCCTCCTCCTTGGAGGCTTCGCCGTTTCCACCGGCCTTTGCCTCTGGCTCTGGCTCTGGCTCTGGGGCCGGTAGTGACACGGCGGCTGCCAGCGGAATTGGCCCCGGCTTGTCGCCCGCCTCTTCATCCAGCGACACCTCACCGCCCGCGGCGAGAGCGCCGAGATTCGCCTCGGCCCAACTGTTATCGCTGGTTTCGACCACTGCTTGCGCCGTGCGCCCATCGACGCCGTCACTGACGGGCGTAATGGATCTGGCGAGGGGGAACGCCGTCATCATCTTGAAGTTGGTCGTAATGGCATGCTCTGGATAGGTCATGGCGAGCGGCGTCTCTGGACCGGAGCCGATGAGCTGCCCCATGCCGCTGGCATCCACGACCACGTTGGTGCCCACCTCGATGCCCCACTCGTGCGCCAACGCAACGAGGCTCGTCAGTTCCTGGCTCTCTTGGCTCGTCGGCGGATCGAGCATGAGGAGCAGCTTCCCGCCGCGGTTGAGGTATCGGCGAAGCGCCTCGACCTCCGGCTCGAGGAGATCCGTCTGTGGGCCCGCGACAACGACGACGTTCGCATCCTCGGGAACGTCACGCTGCTGCGCGAGCTGGAGGGGTTCGACTTCGAAGTTCTCGGTCTTGAGCTGCTCGGTGGCTGCGTTGTACCCGCCGCGCTCATCCGCGCTCGTCGGATCGCGCTCGCCATGCCCCTGGACGAAGTAGACCTTCTTCTGTCCACCCTCGACGGCACGGACAATCGCCGCCGTGACCTCCTGCTCACTGTTGGTCGTGGTCCGCTCGCTGCGACCGCCGTACTCGACAACGATGGTGCCGTACTGCTGAATCTTGTACTTGTTCGCAACGGTGCGCTGCTGGTCGGGATCGATGTACTCGACCTTCACCTGATCCGATGCGTTCTGGTACTCCATCAGGCGGTCGCGGAACTCGCCCGCGTTCATGTCGCGCGCGAACACCTTGACCTGAACCGGCGACTCGAGGTCGGCGAGCACGCTCTTGGTCTGATCAGACAGGCTGAACTGCTTCGATGCCGTGAGATCCCAGCGTTTGCTCTCCCGTCCAGCCACATAGTTCACGCCCGCGAGGATGCCAATCACGATCGCAATGCTGCCGAGTGAAAGCGAGCCGTAGCGGACCGAGCGGTTGCCGAACGCACCGATGATCTCGCGCCACTGGCTGGCCAGATACAGCAGCACGCACACGAGACCCGCCATCGCGAGCCACCATCGGACCGTCGTGAGATCCGGCTTGACGACGAGCAGGGCCACGGCGGCCAGCACGAGGGCGACGCCAACCCAACCAATCCAGTTCAAGATTCTCTTCAGCATCGCGGTGTTCATAATGCGCTCAGGTTGGCCGTTCACAAAACAGAGAGGGAAGATCTCGAGCCGCGCCTAGATCGGCACGTGTGTCCATCGGCGCTCTCATCCCCTCCACCGATCGGCGTCGAGCGAGCGCGACGTGAGGAACAGCCCGAAGAAGATGAAGCTCGCGTAGTACACGAGATGCTTCGTGTCGATGACGCCCTTCGCGAAGTCATCGAAGTGCTCGGTGATGGAAAGCGCGGTCACGACCTCCCGCATCATCGGACCAGCGAACTCCGCCACCCAATTCAAGAGCAGGAGCAGCAACAACACCGCGAAGGTCACGAAGCAGGCGACGATCTGGTTCTGCGTCAGATTCGAGATGAACATTCCCAAGGACAGGAACGAGCTCCCCAGCAGTAGGAGGCCGAGATAGCCCGTGAGAACCTGGCGCCACTCGGGGTTGCCGTACATGAACAACCAGACCACGCTGAGCCAAGTCACGGCGAGCATCAGCGCATAGAGAGCCGCAGCGCCAAAGAACTTGCCGAGGATGATCTCCCAGTCACGGAGCGGCGAGGTGAGCAGCAGCTCCATCGTCCCACTGCGCTTTTCTTCGGCAAACGTTCGCATGCTCAGGAGCGGTAGCACGAAGAGGACGATGACGCTCGTTTGGAGCAGGAGCGGCCGAATGAGCATTTGATTGACGTTGACGCTCTGAGGGCCACCCATCCCCATCTGGCCGGTGCGCAGGCTCTGGTCCAGGAAGAATCGCAAGAACGCGACGAACATCAGGCCGAAGATCAGCGCGAAAAGGCCGATCGTCGCGTAGGCAATCGGCGACGTGAAGTACGCGCGCAGCTCCTTTCGCGTGATCGCGAGAACATTACTCATGAATTGTTGTCTCCTGGGCGCTTGTCTCCGGGGCGTTTGTCTCGTGGGGGCTTGTCTCCGGGGGGCTTGTCTCCGGGGCGTCGTGCTCCTCGGTCGTCAGCTGGAGGAAGACCTCCTCCAGGCTCAATCGCAATGGTCGCAGCTCCAATAAGCCCCAGCCCTGCGAGACGATGGCCGCCACGAGGTCCCGGCGCACATCGCGGGCCGGCTCGCTGTGCACTTCGAAGGCGAACCGGCTGTCGCGCGCCTCCGTCCCCACCACACGCGTCACGCCAGCCACGCCCTGGAGCGTCGGCGCCGCGTCGACGCCACCTGTGTCCACCTGCACGTAGATAGCCTCGACGTCCGTAACAGACGCCGTTAGGTTCTCGGGCGTGTCCTCCGCGACGACGCGTCCCTTGTTGATGATGACGACGCGCTGGCAGGTTTGGGCGACCTCGGGCAGGATGTGCGTGCTGAGCACGATCGTATGGTCGCCCGCGAGGCTCTTGATCAGCTCGCGCGTGTCGATGATCTGTTTGGGGTCGAGGCCGGCAGTGGGCTCGTCCAGGATGAGCACTTCGGGATTGTGAAGCACTGCCTGCGCCAGCCCCACGCGCTGGCGGTACCCCTTCGAGAGCGCTCCGCAGCGCTTGTACACGACGTCTGTGATTCTCGCCGTTTGTAGCGAGTTGTCGACTTGGCGCTTGCGGCTTGCGGACGGGATCCCCTTGATAGCCGCCACGAAGGTCAGATACTCGTGGACGGTCATCTCCGGATACAGCGGCGGAGTCTCGGGAAGATATCCCGTCCGGCGCTTGGCTTCGACGGGCTGCTCGAAGACGTCGTAGCCCGCAACCGTCGCCTTGCCCTGCGTGGCTGGCATATACCCCGTGAGGACACGCATCGTCGTCGTCTTCCCGGCGCCGTTCGGTCCCAGGAACCCGAGAATCTCGCCTTTCCCAACTGAGAAGCTGATGTCGTCAACGGCCGTGGTCAGACCGTATCGCTTCGTGAGGTGCTGGACCTCGATCACCGTGCACTCCCAACTATGAATCGCGCCGGAGTCGACGCGTGGCTTGCAGGACCAGGCGTTGCACCGAGCCTGATGAGGAATCGCAACCAAAAATCCTAGTGGTGGCGGAAAACTGTGTCAACCGTGGCGCAAGAGGACAGGCTCCTTCTGCACGGATATAGACGTAGCGCGCGGCCTTCAGGCCGCCTCGGTCGTGCTACAATGTGACGATTGAGCATGTGTTCAGATATAGAGCCTTGCTGACATCTACCAAGTCTCCAAGTACTACGTCTCCGGACCATCGCCGGTTACCAGAGCAGGCTACAACGCCCAGCAGTGCTGATGACCGGTGTGTGGACACCCACACCGATCCCGCCACCGTCGCGCGCCTTCGACGCCAGCTCGTCAGCGATCGCACTGCCACCGCGCTCGCGGAGACGTTCCGGCTGCTCGGCGATCCGACCAGGGTGCGGCTGCTCGATGCCCTGTCCCAGGGTGAAATCTGCGTATGTAATCTTGCGGCCATCGTCGGGCTGTCCGAATCCGCAGTGTCGCACCAGCTCCGCTTGCTCCGCGGCGCTCGGCTCGTCCGCGCGCGCCGGAGCGGGCGCCTCGTTTTCTATGGCCTCGACGATCACCATATCCTCACACTGCTCCAGCAGGCCTCAGGGCACGTCCGCGAAGCCGTAGACGCACCGCGCTAAGAGGGAGTTGATGGTCCTGCGTTCGAGTTGCGATGTTTGTGTCGAGCACGCGGAGTCGACGTTTCGCGTCGACGGCCTCTGTTGTCACGAAGAGGTGGCGTTGCTGGAAAAGCACCTGCAGCGGCTCCCTGGTCTGACCGGGCTCTCGGCCGACGTTGTCCGCCAGCAGCTGCGTGTCCATCACGACGCCGCCCGCATCTCCGTCACCCGCATCACGGAGGCAGTCGCAGAGGCGGGCTTGCGCGCCTGGCCGCACGACGAAGACCGTGCGCGTCCGGCGGTCGCCGGCGGCTGGTCGCGCGGTCTCTTCGTTGCCGTCTCCGGTGTGCTCGTGATCGTCGGCGCTTTGCTCGACGCGGCGGGCGCCGCGCAATGGGCGCTCGCTGCTGCGTTTGGTGGGGCTGCCGTCGCGGGCGGCCTGCCCGTGGTGCGGCGGGCCGCAGCCGCCGTGCGGCTGCGCACGCTCGACATCAATGCGCTCATGCTGGTGGCCGTCGCGGGCGCGGCGCTCATCGGCGAGTGGTTCGAAGGGGCAACTGTCATCTTCCTGTTCGCGCTCGCGCAGTGGCTGGAGGTCCGCAGCATGGATCGTGTGCGCCGATCCGTACGCGCGCTGATGTCGCTTGCGCCTGCGGAGGCCCTCGTGCGCCGCAACGGTCAGGACATGACGGTGCCGGTGGATGCCGTGGGTCTCGGTGAGGTCATCGTCGTGCGGCCGGGTGAGAGGGTACCACTCGACGGCGACATCGTCCACGGTGAGAGCGATGTGGATCAATCGCCCGTGACGGGCGAGTCGCTGCCGGTGGCCAAAGGGCCCGGCAGTCCGGTATTCGCAGGTACCATCAATGGGTCGGCCGCACTGGAAGTTCGTGTCACGCGCAGGGGCCGCGACAGCACCATCGCCCGCATCACGCACTTGATCGAGCAGGCCCAGGCTCAACGCGCGCCCTCCCAAGCCTGGGTTGATCGGTTCGCTCGCGTCTACACGCCGGCTGTGCTCCTGTCCGCGGCGCTGGTCGCGGTGATGCCCCCGCTCGCACTCGGTGGCGCGTGGAGTGACTGGATCTACCGAGCGCTCGTGTTGCTCGTTATTGCTTGTCCGTGCGCGCTGGTCATCTCGACGCCGGTTGCGATCGTGTCCGCGCTCACGGTGGCTGCGCGCCACGGCGTCCTCGTGAAGGGTGGCCGCCACCTCGAGCGCCTCGCCGACGTACGAGCGATCGCCTTCGACAAGACAGGGACACTGACAACGGGACGCCTGACCGTTACCGACGTCTATCCCATCCCTCCCAGGGACCGCGCGGCGGTCGTGCGCCTGGCGGCGGCCGTGGAAGCCCGTTCCGAGCATCCCATTGGGCGTGCGGTGGTCGCGCTCGCCCGCGCTGAAAGCGTTCCGATCGACGCGGCGTCCGACTTCCGTGCCTGGCCTGGGCGCGGTGCCGAGGCAGCTCTCGGGCACGCGACGCTTCTCGTGGGCAACGAGCGACTCTTGCGGGAGCGCGGCGTGGACAGCGGTCCGGTCGCTGGCGCGCTGGCCGCATCGGAGGCGAGTGGCGGCTCTGTTGTCCTCGTGGCGCTCGACGGTGACGTCGTTGGCGCACTGGTCCTGGGAGACGAGCTGCGAGCCGCGAGCCGGCCAGTGGTGGCCGAGCTGAAGCGCCAGGGGGTAGCGCCAATTGTCGTGTTGAGCGGAGATTGTGCACGGGCGGCCCAGGCGACCGCTGACGCCGTTGGCGCCGACCAGTGGCGCGCCGACCTATTGCCCGAAGACAAAGTGGATGCGGTTGTGCGGCTCAAGTCGCGCACGGGCACTGTCCTGATGGCCGGTGACGGCGTCAACGATGCGCCGGCACTTGCGGCCGCGGACGTGGGCCTCGCCATGGGTGTCGCCGGAACGGACGTCGCGCTCGAGACCGCCGACGTTGCTCTCATGGGCGACGACCTTCACAAGCTTCCGTACGCTCTTTCACTCAGCCGCAAGACGCTCGCCACCGTCAAGACGAACGTGGCCTTTTCACTCGGCCTGAAGGCCGCGTTTCTGGTAATGGCGATTGCCGGGATGGCGACGCTCTGGATGGCCGTTGTCGCCGACATGGGTGCATCGCTCATCGTGATTGGGAACGGTCTCCGCTTGCTTCGCGTCCGTCCCGCGGAGTAATCCCGCGTAGGGACACCTCGCCGAGGCGTCCGTTACGTCGTCAGCTCCTTCCCCCCTCATCGCGGTATCATCGAGGGAACGCATCTCGGGGGCGCTCTTCGAGTGGCGAAGGCGGAGATGTCGTGCGTTGCGGAGCCGCTCTCCTTGTCGCTATAATCCGGCACTCCACACGCGGTCGGTGTGGTGTCGCCGGCGCGGGAGGGACCCGACGCGTGGATGCTCAACGCCGATCCAGCCAGCCTCGGCTCCGAGTGCGGGAGGCGCTCGGGCCCCAGCATGGGCGAGAGTTTGGATTGCCGCAAGCAACTCCACCAGATTCGGTCTGCGGTGGGAGTCAGGAGCTATGGTGACCTGTCCAGAATGCGACGCGGATCTCGAAATCGATGTGCAAGAAATCGACGAAGGTGACGCGGTCAGATGTGAGAGCTGTGGCACCGAGTTCGAGGTCACGGGTGTAGATCCGCTCGAGCTCGAGCCCGTTGAGGACGACGAGGAGGAGGAGGATTTCGACGAAGAGGAAGAGGAGGACGAGGACGAGGACCTCGACGAGGATGACGACGACGTGGACGACGAAGAGGACAGTTGGGACGATGATTAGCTTGCCCGCCACTCCGCCGCGTCGGCAATTGACAGCTCAGCAGTAAATCGGTACCCTCAAGTAGGGTACGCCGCGCCCGCGGTGTGCTCGATCTCGCGCTCGGTCTCAAATCTCAAATGGCGGTCGCGTGGTAAGGGGGGCCTGAAATCCCTTGTCAACGCAAAGAGTCGATGCATAATGCACAGCACGGGTAATCTCTGCTTCCGCATTTAGGACTGCGTGCCAGGGAGGACCGCCTCGCCGAGGCGGCCGCGACGGTGCGAGAGGCTGACGCGCGCTACCATCGCTCACGAGTCCGCTGCCGATTGACGCAAGGAGAACTTTGCTCATGTTGCGTTCGCGTGTGACCTTTCTCCTCGTTGCTTTGACCCTGGCCGTGGCCGTGGCCGGCTGTGGCAGAAAGAAGCCTGCGGAAGTTCCCGCGCCCCCGCCGCCGCCCCCGGCCGCCGCGCCAGAAGCTCCGCCACCTCCGCCGTCGCCCCCGGCCCCTGCAGAGACGCCCTCGGACGAGAAGCCGCTGTCGGAAGATGAGATCTTCGCCGGCAAGAGTCTCGAGGACCTCAACGCTGAGCAGCCACTCGCCGATGCGTTCTTCGAGTTAGACAGCGCGGAGCTAGGCGAAGAAGCGCGAACGTCCCTGCAGAAGAACATGGAGTGGCTGAAGCAGTGGCCGACCACGAAGGTTCTCATCGAAGGGCACTGCGATGAGCGCGGCACGACCGAGTACAACCTCGCGCTTGGTGAGCGACGCGCGACGACGGTGAGCAGCTACCTGGTCAGCCTCGGCCTCGAAGCGGATCGTGTGACCACGGTCAGCAAGGGGAAGGAGGACCCGTTCTGCCCGGAGCAGGGCGAAAGCTGCTGGCAGCAGAACCGACGCGGCCACTTCCTGATCACCGCAAAGTAGCGTCTGTGATTTCCGCGGCCATCGCGCGTGCGGCAGCGCGTGGATCAGCGGCCGCCGTGATCGGCCGGCCGACGACGAGGTAGCTTGCACCGCTGGCCATGGCGGCCCCTGCGCTGAGCGTGCGCGCCTGGTCGTCGGATGGAGTCCCCGGCGTCCGTTGCGGCCGGATGCCTGGCGTCACGATGAGGAAGTTGGCGCCACATGCCGCTCGGAGACGTGAGATCTCCAGCGGCGATGCGACGACACCGTCCATGCCCGCTTCGCGCGCGAGAAGCGCCAGCGCCTCGACCTGCTCATTGAGGGGGCGCGCAACTCCCACCTCTCGGAGCCGACGCTCATCCAAGCTGGTGAGCACCGTCACCGCGACGATGAGCGGACACGGCCGTCCGCGCAGCGCGGCTTCTTCCTCGGCCGCTGTTCGCGCAGCCCGCATCATGTCCACACCGCCGCTTGCGTGAATGGTCAGCATCCACACGCCCAAGCGTACCGCCGAGCGGGCTGCGCCCGCGACGGTCGTCGGAATGTCGTGGAACTTGAGATCGAGGAAGACACGGTGTCCCGCCGCCACAATGGGCTCTACCGCTGCCGGTCCCTCGGCAGTGAACAGTTGCTTGCCGATCTTGAACCCACCGACCACATCGCCCAGCCGATCCACCAAGGCCAGTGCGTCGGTGGCGGAGGGAACATCGAGTGCAACTAGGAGTCGATCCATGCGGGCTCGAACGCCGAGACCTCGACACTGCCGACCAGATCCGACAGTCGTTCGATATGGTGACGGCGTAGATAGTCTTCGAGGTCAGCGAGCAATCGCGTCCAGATCAGTGGCTCCACGAAGTTCGCCGTGCCGACCTGCACGGCATCGGCGCCAGCGATGATGAACTCGAGCGCATCGGCGCCGTTCGTGATCCCCCCGATGCCCACGATCGGAATCGTGATTGCCTGCCGGCACTCCCACACCATTCGCACGGCAATGGGACGTATGGCGGGGCCGCTCAGACCGCCCAGGACGTTCGACAGCTTGGGTCGTCTCGTTTCCACGTCGATTGCCATCGCCAGGAACGTGTTCACGAGCGATACCGCATCCGCGCCCGCCTCTTGAGCCGCCCGCGCGAACGACGCGACATCGGTCACGTTGGGCGTGAGCTTGGGCATGACCGGCAGGTGGGTGGCACGCTTGACGGCGGCCACCACCTCGTGCGTGCCGCTGAGGCTGCAGCCGAACTGAATGCCGCCTTCCTTGATGTTCGGACAGGAGATATTGAGCTCGATGGCCGCGACACCCTCCTGGTCGGAGAGCACCTTGGTTACCTCGACGTACTCGTCGAGCGTGCTGCCGCACACGTTCACGATCGTCGTTGCACCGAGCGACCGGAGCTGGGAGAGGTACTCGCGGACGAAGCGGTGAACGCCAACGCCTTGCAGGCCGATGGCGTTGAGCATGCCGGCCGGCGTCTCGACGATGCGCGGTGGCGCGTGTCCTTCACGCTCGCCGGGGAACAAGCCCTTCACGCAGACAGCGCCAAGGGATGCGAGATCGACGGCGTCCCTGTACTCGACACCGTAGCCGAAGCAGCCGCTCGCGGCAATGAGAGGGTTCTTGAGCGTGAGCGACCCGATCCGCGCGGTGAGATCCACATCCTTATCGTAACAGCTCCTCCCACACCACGCGGCTCGCGTTGAAGACGGGACCGGCGAGGCAGGCGCGGACGAAGTGACTGCGGCCTTCCTCGTTGCGCACCGGAACCACGCAGCTGTAGCACCCGCCCATGCCGCAGCCCATGACCGGCTCGAGCGAGACTTGCACGTCGCGGCCGAAGTCCGCGGCAAGCTTCCACACGGCACGCATCATTGGCGTCGGGCCGCACGCATAGATCGCAACGCGGTCCGACGAGGCAAATGAGGCAAGTTGGTGCCTGAGCGGCTGGGTCACGAGACCAAGGTCGCCGCGGCTCCCATCTTCCGTGGCGAGCGCGAGGGTCACCCCGCGAGCGGCAAACCACTCCGTGTGAAACAGCTCGGTGTGGCGCCGGGCGCCGTAGAACAACGTGGTACGGGTCCCGCGGGCGATCAGGGCCTCGCAGAGCGTGGCAAACGGTGCCAGACCAACGCCGCCCGCCACCATGAATGCTGCGGCGGGCGGGTCGACAGGCTCGAACGGGCGGCCGAGAGGACCAAGGCAGGAGACACGCGCGCCTCGCTCGAGGTCCGACAGCAGACGTGTTCCGACGCCTGCACGCTTGTTGAGGAGTGAGATGCCAACTGGCGCGCCCGATTGATCGCGCAGAACCTCGAAGATCGAGAACGGGCGACGCAGAAGCGGCGTGAAATCGCGGGTGGGCCTCACCATGACGAATTGGCCTGGCTCGGTTCGCTGCGCGATGTCCGGAGCAGACAGGGAGAGGATGTTGTAGTCGGCGGAAAGCCTCGTATTGGCCAGCACCTCAGCGTCGATGTCGAGAATCATCCCGCTGTGAGTATATCCACGGATCTGACGAGGAGCATCTGTGTCACTCTGTGATCGAGCCATGCGAACCCTGCGCATCTCGACCAACGCGCTCGTGGCTGGGGCGCTCGGTGCGGCTTACATCACGGTGCTCGTGTTGCAGCTCAACCCACAGCTGGCGCTCGAGCCCTCCCTCGTGCTACGGCTCTACATTCGCCTCGCGCTCGTCTATGCGCCGGCCGTCGCAGTCACACTGTCCGGCCTGCTCATCCTGCACTGGCTCCTGGTGCGCGGCGGCGGCATGCCGGGTTGGCTCAGCCTGCGCATCCTCGCGTGGGTCACGACGATTCTTTGCGCCGGTGCTGCGCTATTGATGTGGACGAACTTGGTGGCCTTTCGCGCCGAGCTCGGCGAGGAGACGGCGCGTCGCCTCGCGGCGGGCACGGCCGGCGTGAGTGCTGCTGCCCTCGTCCTCCTCCTGATTGCCGTTGTCCACTACTCGTTCGGCCGGCGGGGCAGCCGCGTTGGCGGCAGCTTGTATGCGCTCGCCGTGCTCGCGTCGGTGCTGCTGCCGCTCGTGGCGCGCGGGCCGGCAGACCAAGGGGCCAGGCGAGCCACGGGCCAGGCCGCGCGGGCATTCGTACCCGAAGCTCGCCCGCCGGGCAAGGTGGTCGTCCTGCTCGTCAACGGCGCGTCGCTCGAGTACATCAATCCTGCCACTGCACAGGGCAGGCTCCCGAACTTTGGCCGGCTGCTCGACGCTGGTGCATCCTTGCACCTATCGACCATTCGGCCGACACAGCCGGAGACGGTCTGGGCGGCTGTCGCCACCGGCAAGTATCCGTCGGCCAACGGCGTGCGTGCGGCCGCGAGCTACGCCTTTGGATCGGGCCTACCACACCTCGAGCTCCTCCCTGCCTACTGTGGCGCCCAGGTGCTGTCGTGGGTCGGGGCGATCCGCGCCGAGCCGTTGCTCCGCACGGCGCTGCGCGCGCCACCGCTCTGGGGAATTCTGAGTGCTGCTGGACTGAGCGTCGGCATCGTGAACTGGCCCCTCACGGCACCGGCGCCATGGGTCCGAGGATTTCTCATCAGCGATCGGCTGCACTTGCGTGTCCCGGGAGCGTCCCCTGCGCCGGTGCCCGAGCCGCTGGCGGCGCCCTCCGCGGCCGCGCAGGTCGCTGACCAGATTGCCTCCGAGTTGTCGACCCGACCGCCGAGCGGGCGCCGCAGCGGCGATCCATCGACCTGGCGCGATGTCTTGTACGAGCAGATCTTCCTCGACCTCGATCGGCGCTTCGGTCCACAGGTTGCCGCGCTCCGATACGAGGCATTCGATCGGGTGCGTCATACGTTCAGCCGTGCCGCGTTGCCCCGATTCGTTGGTGGACCGAGCGCGGCGGAGCGGCGTCGCGCGGGCCAGATGCTCGACGAGTACTATGCGTACATCGATGGCAAGGTGGGCGCGGCGATCGACCGGCTGGGTGATGACGACGTCCTTTTCGTGGTGTCGGGCTATGGCATGGAGCCGACGGGCCTTGTCGCCCGGCTGGTGAGCCGCTTGGCCGGAGAAGCGGGTAGCCTGAGTGTCCACGAGCAGTCGCCCGACGGGTTCCTTCTCGCCTATGGCCAGCCGGTTCGTCCCAGCCGCCCGCACCGCGGCTCTGCGGTGGACGTGCTCCCGACGTTGCTGTACTTCCTGGGCTTGCCGGTTGCCCGTGACATGGACGGCTTTGCGCGCACTGATCTGTTCAAATCGAGCTTCACAGCAGAGCGTCCGGTGGTATTCGTGCCGACGTACAGCCCGACCTAAAGGTCGGGCGTCGCCTGCTGGTTCTGATTGACACCGGCATCATCCCGTCACTAAGATTGCACGACTCTTTAAGTGTGGCCCCGCGAGGCTGCGAAGAGGTATCCATGACCGACACTCCCCGCCTGCCGTCGTCTGCGGCACCAAGAATCCCCGAGCGATCTTCTTTGCGCAATAGCTTGGCGCATCTGAGGGTACCGTGCCGGTCGTGATTGATGCGGCACGGATGGGGCGTACGCTCGCGCGCATTGCGCATGAGGTCCTCGAGCGCAACCGCGGTCTCGACGATGTCGCGTTTGTTGGCATTCGCACACGCGGCGTCCCGCTTGCGCAGCGAATCGTGACGGCCATCGGCGAGCTGACGAGCCACCAAGTGCCGGTGGGCTCCCTTGACATCACGCTGTACCGCGACGATCTCATGCGCCATCAGGTCGGCCCGCAGCCGGTGGTTGGCCCGACGGACATCCCATTCCCCATCGACGACCACCGCATCATCCTGGTCGATGACGTGCTGTATACGGGGCGAACGGTGCGCGCCGCGTTGGACGCGCTCATCGATTTCGGCCGGCCTCGCACCATCCAACTGCTCGTGTTCATCGATCGCGGCCACCGCGAGCTGCCCATCAAGGCGGACTACGTCGGTAAGAATCTGCCGACGTCGCTCAAAGAGAGTGTCCAGGTGCGGCTCGCCGAGATCGATGGCGTCGATGAAGTGGTCTTGGAGGAGGAGGCGAGCTCCTCATGAAGGGGTCAGGGGGCACGGGGCAGGGATCAGTAGGGGTCAGGGATCAGGGATCAGCCGAGGGCCCACGAACGCCGACCGTGACGGCGCTCGAGAACCGTCATTTGCTCGGGATTGCGGAGCTCTCGGCGGAAGAGATCCGTCTGATCCTGGACACCGCCGAGGCGATGAAGGAGGTGGGCGAGCGGCAGATCAAGAAGGTGCCCACACTGCGCGGCAAGACGGTCGTCAATCTCTTCTTCGAACCGAGCACACGGACGCGCACCTCCTTCGAGATTGCGGAGAAGCGCTTGAGCGCCGACACGCTCAACATTGCCGCCTCCACTTCCAGCGTTGTCAAAGGGGAGACGCTCGCCGACACCGTCCGGAACCTCGAAGCCATGGCGCCGGACGCGATCGTGATGCGCCACCCCTCGTCCGGCGCCTGCCATCTGCTCGCGCGTATCTGCCGGGCGCGTGTCGTGAACGCGGGGGACGGGACGCACGAGCACCCGACGCAAGCGCTCCTGGATGGCTTCACAATCCGCCAGCACAAGGGAGGCTTCGCAGGACTGAAGGTTGCCATCGTGGGTGACCTGCTCCACAGCCGCGTCCTGAGGTCGAATCTCTTGCTGCTGAACAAGCTCGGCGCGCAGGTGGTTGCGTGCGCGCCGACGACGCTTCGACCCGTGGGCCTCGACCGCATGGGTGCGACGGCCACCTCGTCCATCGACGAGGCGGTACAGGATGCGGATGTCGTCATGATGCTGCGCATCCAGCTGGAGCGGATGCAGGGCCACTTCTTTCCGTCGATCCGCGAGTACTATCGATTGTTCGGCTTGACAGCTGCACGGCTGCAGCGCGCCAAGCCCGACGTCATCATCATGCACCCAGGGCCGATCAACCGCGGAGTCGAGATCGATTCCGATGTGGCCGACGGTCCGTACTCCGTCATCCTCGAGCAGGTCGCCAACGGCGTGGCGGTGCGGATGGCCGTGCTCTATCTGCTGACAGGCGGCAGCGAAGGCCCTTCGTAGACACTACAGACATGAAACTGTTGTTGAAAGGCGGTCGTCTGGTAGATCCGGTAAGCGATCGTGACGGTATCTACGACGTACTGATTGAAGGCGACGTCGTGGCTCGGATCGATCGCGACATAGCGGTCGATCGGGACGCGGCGATTCTCGACGTGCCGGAAGGGGCCATCGTCTGCCCGGGGCTGATTGATATGCACGTGCACCTGCGAGAGCCGGGGCAGGAGCACAAGGAAGATGTGGCGAGCGGTGTGGCGTCGGCGGTGGCGGGCGGCTTCACCGCTGTGGCATGTATGCCGAACACGTCGCCTGTCAACGACAACGCCAGCGTGACCGAGCTGATCCTGGAACGGTCCGCCCAGGCGAATCGCGCGCGCGTGTATCCCATTGGCGCCGTCTCCGTTGGACAGCACGGCGAGCAGCTCGCCGAGCTGGGGGAGCTCAGAGACGCCGGTTGTGTGGCGGTCTCCGATGACGGTCACCCCGTGGCCACGGCGCTGCTGATGCGGCGCGCGCTGGAGTACGCGGACATGCTGGGGCTGTTGGTCATCGATCACTGCGAGGACCAAACGCTGAAGGGGGACGGTGTCGCGCACGAGGGATACCACGCCAGCGTGCTCGGGCTTCGCGGGATACCGGGTGAGGCGGAGGAGTTGATGGTCCAGCGCGATGTGACGCTGGCCGGGCTGACGAAGGCGCCGGTGCATATTGCGCATCTGAGCACGCGAGGGTCCTTGAGAGCCGTGCGTGACGGTAAGGCGCGCGGCATCCGTGTGACGTGCGAGGTGACGCCGCACCATTTGACGCTCACAGACGAGGCGCTGGGTGACTACGACACGAACACCAAGATGAACCCGCCGCTCAGGGAGGCGGCCGACCGTGATGCGCTGATGGAGGGCCTGCGCGATGGTGCGGTCGATGTGATTGCCACAGACCACGCGCCGCATCACGCCGATGAAAAGGCTGTGGAGTTCGACCACGCGCCGTTCGGGATCGTTGGACTGGAGACCTGTGTGCCGTTGGTCCTCGACAGGCTCGTGCATGCTGGTGTCATCTCGATCGGCCGCTTCGTCGAGCTGCTCTCGGTGAACCCGGCGCGCCTCCTCAAGGTCACGGGCGGATCGCTAACCATCGGACGGCCTGCCGACATCACCGTGCTGCTGCCAGATCTTGACGTGACCATCGACAAGAAGAAGCTCCGGTCGAAGTCCAAGAACACGCCGTTTGGCGGATGGCGCTTACGAGGCGGCGTCGGCGCGACGTTCGTAGGCGGCCGCCTCGTGTACTGCAATGACGACACTCCGTCGCTGACGGCGTGGCGGGAACTGAGGAAAGCACGTTCGCCGAACGTGCCTGGTCGCTAACGGCCGCCTCGGCGAGGCGGCCCTACCGTCGTTCAACGATACGGTTCATTTGACCGGTCTGCATGACACTCGCCAGAGCCGAAGAGGTGCGCCGCAGCGCGATGCAGGAGCTCCGCCAGTCGGAGGTCCTGATGCTCGACGGCCATTTCGACTATGGCAACGGCTACCACGGCCGCGTGTATGTCAATCCGCACCGTCTCTTCCAGCATCCGTCGACCATCTGGCGCCTCGCGCAGGATCTCCTGGAACTGATGCCTTATGAGCTCAAGATGCGGGTCGAGGTGGTTGCCGGACCCGCGACGGGCGGTGCGTTGCTCGCCCACACGCTGGCCGGACTGCTCGACGGCCAACGCAGCCTCTCGCACCCGTCGTTGCGCTTTGCGCCGTTCACGCACGATCCGCATGGAGGCCTCCGCCTGCGGCCCTTCTATGCCAGCACCGTTGCTGGACGGCGGGTGATCCTGGCTGACGATGTGCGGAACACGGGCAAGACGTTCGAGCGGTGCATGACGCTCGTGCGCGACGCCGGGGGTGACGTGATCGCCTGCGTCGAGATCTGCGATCGCATGGAAGCGGTTGTCGACCTTGGTGTGCCAAACATCTCGCTGGTCGAGTACGGCGCGCCAGAGAACTACCCGGCGGATCAGTGTCCGATGTGCCGTGCCCGCATCCCTCTAACGAGCTTCTAACCCACGAACAGTCCGGAATGCGCCACAGCTCTCTCAAGCCGGAGCTCGACGATCTGTACGAAGCGTTCAATCGAGAGGACGCAGCGGCCGACCCGGTGCAGTTCGTCCATCGGTACCGTGAAATTGCGGACCGCGAGATCGTAGCGTTTGTCGCATCAGCGCTCGCGTTTGGGCGCGTCGCGAGCGTGCTGGCCTCGGTCGAGCGCCTGCTCACGTTGATGGGACCATCGCCGGCGGCCTTCGTGCGATCGTTTGCGCTATCCGAGCTCACGGACACGTTTGCCGGGCTCGGGCATCGCTGGACGCGCGCCGAGGATCTGGTGGCTCTGATGCTCGTGCTCCGCCACATGATCGAGCGCGCCGGCAGTATCGAGCGTTACGTGGCGGACGGACACGATTCAGGCGCGCCGGACGTCAGCGAGACCGTGGAGCGTTTCTCGGCTCGCGCTTGCGGCGTGGACGTACGCCAGGCGTACGGCAGGCCCCTGCCGCGGCGGCCGGGCGTGCACTTCTTCTTCCCGCGCCCCTCCTCTGGGAGCGGGTGCAAGCGGTTGAACCTCTTTCTCCGCTGGATGGTGCGCTCCGACGCCGTCGATCCCGGTGGTTGGACGATGATTCGGCCCGCACAGCTCGTCGTGCCGCTCGACACGCACGTCATCCGCGTCGGTCGGTGCCTCGGCCTCACACGGTACCGCAGCGCCGGCTGGCGCATGGCGGCGGAGATCACCGCCTCCTTGCGCCGGTTCGATCCCGATGATCCTGTCCGATACGACTTTTCTCTGTGCCACCTCGGCATGATGGGCGCGTGTGGGTTTGGAACGAGTGGAAGCAACCGACAGTGTCCGTTGCGTGCATTCTGCCGACCGGAGTAGTGCTCGATCCGGATACGATGCGTTTGGAGGACCTGCTAACTTGACCCCGACCTGAGCACCTGCCGATACACCTCCAGCGTTTCGAGAACCATACGCTCGGCGGAGAAGCGCCGTCTCACGCGCTCATAACCCCCGGATGCAACCTGTCGCGCCAGCGGCTCGTCGGTGAGGAGCGCGACAATCGCGCGCGCGAGGGCGTCGCCGTCGCGCGGAGGGACGAGCAAGCCCGTCTCGCCATCGACCACCACCTCTGGAATGCCGCCGACGTCGGTCGCAACAATTGGCTTGGCGCAGGCCATCGCGTCGAGCAGCGACGTACCGAGTCCTTCCATGACCGAGCTCATGACGAACAGGTCGCAGGTCTTGAGCAGCGACAGGACATCCGGCCGAAAGCCCGGCAGGAGCACGTGACGCTCGAGGCCGAGCTCGCGGGTCTGGCGCTCGAGCGAAGAGCGGAGCTCGCCTTCACCGAGGATGACGAATCGGACGTCTGGTAACTGACGGAGCACGCGCGCCGCGGCGTCGATGAAGTACCGCTGGCCTTTGTGCGCGGTGAGTGCCGCGACGTTCAGGACGACCGGCGCGCCTCGCGGCAGCCAGAGCTCTTCATGGAGCGACCGTGGCTCTCGGGCGGCGATATGGTCGAGGTCGACGCCCTCGTGCACGGTCACGCAGCGCGCTTCCGGAACGCCTTGTTCAATCAGGAGCTGCCGAATGGCCTCCGACGCGCAGATGAAAAGACGTACCTGGCGATGTTTCCATCGCGAGAACGTGTTCTGCTTCAACAGGAAGTCGACGCGGCGCGATACGACCAAGGCCGGCGCCGGCGTTGCGCGGTGAAACGACAGCGCGAGAGCGGCTGCGGCCACCCCGTGGGGATCGTGCGCATGCACGATGGCGGGCCGCACATCCTTCAGCACTCTGGCGAGGCGCCACCCGGTGGCGAAATCTGCTTCGGCGCGCGGCGCAAGCGGAATCAGGTCTGGCCCTTCCGATGCACGCCGCCGCAGCTCGCCGTCCGGATGCGCGACGAGCACGGTGCGATGATCGAGCGCGCGCAAGCCGAGCACGGTGAGGAGCGCTTGATTCTGGCCGCCCCGCCAGGTCCGCGCCGTGTCAATGTGCAGCGACACCATCTAGTGCTAGATACAGGCCACTAAGCGCGATTGTCACTCTTTCCCTTGGATGTTCGCCTTACGGGGATGAGGACTAGGCATAGGACATTGAACGTCGGGGGCCTGAAGCTCCCAAAGCTTCGCGAATTTCAGCACCACGTACCAGGTGTTCATCAGTGAGATCACGAGACCAGCGCGGCCATCCCTGAAGCCGTGTCGAAGGAGGTAATTTCGCAGAAACGCAGCCGGCGGACGCAGGACGAGATCGCGCAAGCGGGCGCGGTGCCCATCGACCAGCGACTGTTCGGCCCACAGCGTCGTGTAGCGATCGATGGTGGACAGATGGTCGCTGATACTGCGATACGGGTAGTGGCGAAGCTCTCCGGAGAGCAGGGCCACCGGCCCATTCGTAATCAGGCCTTCGTGAACCTTGCGATCCACCCAGCGCGCACGCCGGCGGTCGTACAAACGGGTCTGATAGTCCGGATACCAGTCAGTGGAGTGTATCCAACGCCCAAGGTGCCAACTGAGACGCCGCATCCGGTATGCGACTGCGCTGGGCTCTCCCGCGAGGGTTGCTTGGATGGACGCTGCCAGGGCCGGCGTCACGCGCTCGTCGGAGTCGAGCGTCAGAATCCAGTCGTTCGTTGCCAGCGAGGCAGCGCGGTTCTTCTGCGGACCGAACCCGGGCCAGTCACGGCACAGCACGCGGTCGGTGTAGCGGCGAGCGACCTCGACCGTGTCATCGGTGCTGCCGCCATCGACGACAACGATCTCGTCTACCCAATCGACCACCGATTCGAGGGCACCTGCGAGCTGGTGCCCCTCGTTGAGCGTGATGACCGTAACCGTCAGCTTCGGCACCGGGACAGTTTAAGCCGACCATTCCGCCGAGCGGTGGCTGCAGGTGTGTCGTCGCGACACAAGACTAGCCCACTAGGTCGCGGCCTGGACCGAGCGCTTCGGCGCCCATCTGTGACAAGGTGACCGATAAATACGGGGCGACATTGGCGCTAGAGAACCAATAAACACGGTGTAAATTGACGACGAAATCAATAAAGACGGTGTAAATTGACGACACCTTGGTATGACTAGGGAGGGCCACCTCGCCGAAGCGGCCGTGACGGCGCGCTCGCGCCTTCGCGCTCCGCGCTACGGCGGACGAGTCGGCGAGCGCGCCCTACATTTCCTTTCGCACAACGAACGCTTGGCGGACGATCAGGCACTTTCAGGTCGCACCTCGGGCGACGATGAACCTGGCTTGACTACTGCGGGACGCCATTGCCCGTGAAGTTGCCGTTGCCGCCCGTGCTGCCGGTTCCGCCTCCGAGGTTTCCTCCAACGCTCCCGCTACCCGGCGAGGCGCTGGTGACACCGCCGCCGCCGAAAATGGCCCCCTCCTGTGCAGCCTCGAAGTCTACGAGCGACTTGGCATATGTGATCATGGCCTCCAACTCGTCGAATTGCGCGCCTGACAGATCGCGCTGCCGTTGAATAACCTCGAACTGGTTGATGAGACCCACGGCAAATCTCTTTTGTGCCGCCTCGAGGTTCCTTTCTGCAAGCTCGCGCGCCACGCGGGTTGACTGCACCAGCCTGGTGTTGGTGTTCACTTGGCGGCCAAGGTTGATGATCTCCTGGCGAATGTTGCGCTCGAGATTGCGGATCTCGAGCTGTGCCTGTCGCTGTTGCAATTGTGCCCGTGCGAGGCTCACGTCCTGACTGCTACGCCCAAGGGGATAGCTCAGACTGACGCCCACGGTCCAGGTGGGGAAGTCAAAACCAAAGACGTCGCCCAACGTATCGCTATACGATCTCGTTTCTTCTCCGGTTACGGGACCGGGAAGGCCGCCAGGAGTCTCTTCCCGTATCAGCGCCGTCCCACCAAGTCCCGATGTCGTGTACCCCACGTTGAGATTCAATTCCGGTAACGTCGTGTTCTTCGTATACCGGATATTGACGTCGTTGATCTCCAGTTGCATGCGCGCTTGTCGAAGGTCGGTGCGGTTGGCGAGGGCGTTCTTCGTCGCCGCCTCGATGTCCACCGGTTGCAAGCGAACCGTCGGCTCGTCGGCCGGCTCGAAGTGCATCGCCCAGTAATCGGGCGCAGACGGGTCGAACAGCAATGTCTTGAGGGCGTCTTCCGCCTGTTCGACCTGTGTCTCTGCAGAAATGACGCCGCTCTGGTTCTGCGCGACTTCTGCCTCGGCCTCGATGACCTGAATTGGAGCCATGACGCCCACCTCTACACGCTTTTGGTTCTCGCGGAGTTGCTGTTCGGACACCTCGAGGGTCCGGCGGGCTACCGCTAGATTGCCGCGCGCGTTCACGAAATCCCAGTAGGCGTTCCTCGCGTCCCGCGTCGTCGCGATGATGTTGTCCCGAAGCTGAACGTCCGAAATCTCACGGCCCATGCGGCTCACGATAAGGGACTGGCGCGCGTTGTCGATCCGGAATCCTTGCAGCAGCGGTTGGGTGAAGTTCAGCTGGAGGTCGATGTTCGTGCTCGGGTTCACCTCGTTAAAAGGATTGTTCGTTTCGTTGCGGAAGTTGTTGAAGCCAACGTTGTACCGGGTTCCCCACGGGAGGAGCTGCTCGAATCCAAAATTGCCCGTCAGCGCCTGGCTAGTAGAAATGTCTCCGGAAGACTCGAAGAAGTTTGCTGACGGCTGCTGGTTGTCTCGGTAGGACCAGTCACTCGTGAACCTTGGCGTCCAGCTCGATCGTGCATTGGCAATGTCCAAATCCGACAGCAGCGGATTGAGCCGCACCACCTTGAGGTTCAAGTTGTTCTCCAGCGCGAGCTGCACAGCATCGTCAATCGACAACGAGCGCGCATTTGGATCCGGCGGCTGCGGGGCGCTCGACACAGGCGGCATCGCTACCTGATCCGTTGGCGCCGGAGGTGGCTCGGGCTCGCTCGGCGCCGGCGCAGGAGTTTGAGGCGGCGGAGTCTGTGCTGGTTCCTGCGGGGCAGGTTGGGGAGGATCCTGTGACGCCTGCAGCGCTCCAATGGTCATGGAGGCCGCCGGCGGAGAGACCTGCTCGCCAGAGCGCTCCTGTCCGATAGCGGGCATTGCAAGTCCGGAAACGAGCAGCGCCGTGACGACCAGGCGCGTGATGGCTGTTGACTCTGCACCCATGGTGAGGATCTCCAGTTGTCCACAAAATTCAGGCAGGACGCTTTGCAACTCTCACATTGCAGGAACAGGTGCGCCCGGCAGCGGTCATCTTGCACATGCTGGCCACGTGGCTCGCTGTTCCCTAGCCACCGAGACTCCATGCAAGAGACGAACCCTGGCGTATAGACGGAGAACCAGCCGCGCTGGTTCTCCGTCCCGCCACCTGCGCCGAAGGGGCGTGAGGTCCCGCCGCGTGCCCGCCGCGTGCCCCGCCGCGTGATTGTATACTGGCCTACTGCTAAGCTGCGTGGCCGCTCGAGAATTCCCTCGGCCCGTGACGGTTCCGAGACGCTTCTAGCGCAGCCCGCCGTTGTGAGGGTTCCATGCGATTGGTCGTCCTTTCCCTGCTCCTCGTCGCCTCCATTTCTCCCCTCAGTGGCCGAACGCCCGCGAGGCCGCCCTCCGGGACGAGCACTCAGCAGCCCGCGTCCGCCGCGACGCCGGACCCATCAACGACCTTCGAGCTGAGTGTCGACAGCATCATGCGCGGCCCCGAGCTCGTAGGCTATCCGCCATCCGATCTGCGCTGGTCCGGCGATTCGAAGCGGCTGTACTTCGAATGGCGTGAGCCGGGCGAAGACCGCGCCGATACCTGGATCGTCAACCGGGACGGAAAGGGGCTGCGCAAGCTCAACGACGAGGAACGGAAGTCGGCGCCGCCGCCCGACGCCATCTGGGATCGTGCCCATCGCCGGGCGCTCTTCGTAGACGAGGGCGATATCGCACTGGTCGATACGGTCGAGGGCACCCGCATCGATGTGACGCGGACTTCGGCGCGCGAAGACAACCCACGCTGGGCACGCCGCGAGACGCACGTCACGTTTACCCGCGAGGACTCTCTGTTCCTGGTGCCGGTGACCGGCCGCTCCTCGGGTCTCGTCATTCAGGTGATGGAAGCTGCTCCGAAGAAGAGTGAGCCGCGGACCACCAGGAGCCAGCAATACCTCGAGCGAGAGGAAGCGAAACTGCTGGAGCACGTTCGCGAGGTGGTGCGTCGCGAGAAGGAGGCGGAAGAGCGGCAGAAGCGCCGCGAGCCGCCGCGCCTCGAGCTCGGCGAGCGTCAATCGGTCGAGGACGCTGCACTGGATGCCTCAGAACGATATGCGTACGTGCTGGTGTCGGAGCGGCCAGCGAACGCCGCGACGGCCAACGTTCCCGACTATCTCACCGAATCCGCTTACACGGAGGACATTCGCACGCGCACGAAGGTTGGGGACGCGCAGGAGACGCGCTCGCTGGCGGTGCTCGACCTCCACACGCGAAAGGCCACGTGGGTTCGCTGGCCCGATGCGCCGCCCGAGCAGACGCGCTTGGAGCAGGGCCGGCCTGCTTCGCGAACGGCCGACGCCACCACGCCTGATGCCGCGCCGAGGGCGATCGAAGAGGCGGCCGAAGAGGACGAGCAAGAGGACGGCGTCGTTGCCCAGAAGTCGGCCCAGAAGCCGGCGCCGAAGCCCACCGCAGGACCGGCAGGGACCAGTGCGGCAGCCCCGACGGTGAACTGGCTCGATCTCAGGCTGTCCAACGACAGCCGGCATGCCATCGCTGTCCTTCGATCGAGTGACAACAAGGATCGATGGATCGTTCGGATCATCCCGGAAAGTGGGGCGACGAGGGTGCTCGACCACGAGCACGACGAAGCGTGGGTGCGGCGGGATCAGCGCGTGGGCTGGCTGCCGGATAGCCGCCACATGTATTTCCTTGCCGAGCGTGGCGATTGGAGACATCTCTATCTGGTCGACGCAACCGCAGAGAAGCCAGCCGCCCAGGCCTTGACGGCTGGCCGCTGGGAGGTAGACGAGGTGACGCTGTCGCAGGATGGCGGCCGCTTTTACATCTCGTCGACGCAGGCGGATGCTGGCGAGCGACAGATCTACGCCGTGCCAGCGGCCGGCGGGCAGCCAGCCCGCGTCACCGGGGCCACCGGCCATCACGTTTTCGAGCCGTCACCTGACGGGACGATGGCGGGCATCGTGCACTCGGCTGGCAACAAGCCGCCGGAGGTTTACCTGATGCCGCTCGGTGACACACCGGCCGGCGGCGCAGTGCCCCGCATGATCCAGGTCACGACGAGCACATCAGCGGAGTGGCAGTCGTTTCCTTGGCTCGATCCAAAGATCGTCACGTTCCAGGCGCGCGATGGTGCCCAGGTCCGGGCACGCCTGTATACGCCGGAAATGCTGCGTGCCAGGCGCGACACGAAGCGCCCTGCGGTGATCTTCATCCATGGTGCCGGCTATCTGCAGAACGCCCATCGTTACTGGTCTAGTTATTACCGCGAATACATGTTTCATCATCTGCTCGCATCACGCGGATACGTGGTGCTCGACATCGATTACCGCGGGAGCGCGGGCTATGGCCGCGACTGGCGCACGGCCGTCTATCGCCACATGGGCGCCAAGGATCTCGACGACATCGTGGACGGCGCGAAGTACCTGGTAGAGGAGCACGATGCCGACCCCAAGCGCCTCGGCGTCTACGGCGGCAGCTACGGTGGATTCCTCACGCTCATGGCGATGTTCACGCAACCGGACGTCTTCGCGGCGGGCGCGGCGCTCCGGCCGGTCACCGACTGGGCTCACTACAACCACCGATACACCTCGAACATTCTGAACGTTCCGCAGGAGGACGCGGAAGCGTATGCGCGCAGCTCACCAATCTATTTCGCGGAAGGGCTCGAGGGCGCCTTGCTCATCTGCCACGGGATGGTCGACACCAACGTTCACTTCCAGGACTCGGTCCGCCTTGCCCAGCGGTTGATCGAGCTCGGGAAAGAGAACTGGGAGCTGGCCGTGTATCCCGCCGAAAACCATTCGTTCGAGGAACAGACGAGCTGGGCCGATGAATATCGGCGCATCTTGAAGTTGTTCGAGGAGAATCTGAAGGCCGCGCCATCGGGCGACACACCATCCGATCGCATTCCATGATGACTTCCGAAGCTGTACTCGATCTCTTCCGAGCGTCGGGTGCTCTGCTCGAGGGGCACTTCCGCTTGACCTCCGGGTTGCACAGCACTGGCTACATGCAGTCCGCGCTCGTACTGCAATACCCGCGGCACGCCGAAGCGCTGGGCCAGGCGCTCGCCGCGACCGTGAGCGATCGTGAGGTTGGGGCAGTGCTCTCCCCTGCATTGGGCGGCATCGTAATCGGCCATGAGGTGGCGCGAGCGTTGGATGCCCGCGCCTTGTTCGCCGAGCGCCAAGAGGGCGTCCTGACGCTCAGGCGAGGCTTCGCTCTCTCTTCTGGCAGCCGTGTTCTCGTCGTCGAGGACGTGGTCACGACCGGTGGCTCCACGCGCGAGACGATGCAGGTGGCGCGGGCGGCGGGCGCGGACGTGATCGGCGTGGCTGCAATCATCAAGCGTGGGAAGTCAGTCGATCTCGATGTGCCGTTCCGGGCGCTTGCCGAGGTCCGCTTCCCGGAATATGAGCCGGCCACCTGCCCGCTCTGCGCGCAAGGCATTCCCGCGGTGAAGCCTGGCTCTCGGCAGGCTTGAGAGGCCGCCCCGGGATGCGCACCTTCAAGCTCACGCTCGCCTACGATGGCAGTGGGTTCGCGGGCTGGCAGCGGCAGCTAAACGGCCTCGGTATTCAACAGCTCGTCGAAGAGACCCTTGAAGCGATCGTGCGTCATCCAGTGCGTATCGTCAGCGCGGGACGCACTGATGCGGGCGTGCATGCGCTCGGCCAGGTCGCCAGCGCGTCGCTCGACACGCGCCATGATGCGGACACGATCCAGCGCGCGCTGAACGCCGCATTCCCCGACAGCGTGCGAGTGCTGCGCGTGGAGCCAGTCCCAGATGGCTTCCACGCGCGCCGCGACGCCCGAAGCAAGAGCTACTGCTATCGTCTTCTCTCCGGACGCGGCGCAACACCTTTTGCATCGCGCTATGCGTGGAGCGTGAACGCCGATCTAGACGTCGAAGCCATGGGTGAGGCGTTCGAGACCGTGCGCGGCCGCCATGACTTCTCTGCGTTCGCATCCTCCGGCAGTCGAGTGAAGACGAGGGTCCGTACTGTGAGCGATGTCAGCCTCCGCCGCGCACCGTTCATCGAGCCGTGGATCGGCAGCGTCGCAACATCGAACACAGTTACGCTGCTTGCGGCCGAGATCAGGGCAGACGGGTTTCTCCGCCACATGGTGCGGGCTATTGTCGGCAGTCTCGTGGAGGTCGGTCTCGGCCGGTGGAGGCCGCGCGACTTCGTCGCAGCTCTCGAGTCGCGAGATCGCAGGCACGCCGGGCGCACCGCGCCAGCGCACGGCCTGTTCCTGGTTCGCGTCGAGTACGGACCAAGGACCAAGGACCAAGGACGCCTTGAGGTATGATGGTCGGTCTGAGGATTGGATGGGGCTAGACGCATTATTGGACTGGCTGCCACCCGACTCCCCCGAGGTGGAGCTGGCGCGACGGATTCGTGAAGATCGCCTGCCTGCGCATATCGCCATCATCATGGACGGTAATGGACGCTGGGCTGGTTTGCGCCACCTGCCGCGTGTGGAGGGGCACCGCGCCGGCATCGACGCAGTGCGCGAGGTCGTCGAGACCTCCGCGCGTTTGGGCATCGAGTACCTGACGATGTACGCGTTCTCGGTCGAGAATTGGAAGCGCCCGGCGACCGAGGTCAACACGTTGATGACGCTGCTCAAGCGCTATCTGTGCTCGGAGCTGGACACGCTCATCAAGCACGATATTCGATTCAAGGTCGTTGGTCGGCTCGAGGAGCTGGCACCGGACGTGCGTGATGCCCTGGTCGAGGCGATGGGAAAGACCGCCGAAAGCCACGGCATGCAGCTCAACATTGCCCTGAACTACGGAGGGCGCGCGGAGATCGTCGAGGCCGCAAAGCGTGCGTTTGCCACGGGCATTCGCCCCGACGAGCTCGACGAGCGTGTGTTCAGTAACTTCTTGTACACAGCTGGACAGCCCGATCCGGATCTGCTCATTCGCACCAGCGGCGAGATGCGCGTGAGCAACTTCTTGCTCTGGCAAATAGCCTACGCTGAGATATGGGTGACCGACACGTTGTGGCCGGACTTCTGTCGCCAACACCTGCTCGAAGCAGTTCTCGACTACCAGAAGCGAGATCGTCGATACGGCGGGATTTCGCGAGCGGCGGCGGCGTCACGGTAGTGGAAGTTGTGAGTCGTGAGTTGTGAGTCTCGAGCTCTGAGGGCTGACCGTGACCCTTGATCCCTGATCCCTGCTGCCCCCTGACGCCTAGTGTTGTGATAAGGCTCCTCAGCGCCGTTGTCCTGCTGCCACTCGTTATCGTGACCATTTGGATCTCGTCGGCGGCAACCTTCGTGCTCGCGCTCGTGGTGGTCGCGCTGGCCTTCATCGAGTACGCCGGCCTGGTCGAAGCGCTTGGGGCCGATATCCCGCGGTTGCTGTCGGCTGTCGCGGCGCTCACCGCGTGCGCAGCCGTCGCCTGGCAGGGCGTAGGTGTCGAGGTCTCGCTGCTCGCCGCTGTCGTCGCCGCAGCGAGCGTGCCGGTGGCGCAGGGGCGTGTCGATGGAGGCGTGCTGCGCGACGTAGCGGCGACGCTCTTTCCGGCGCTCTATCTGGGCCTGCCGATCGGTGCGTTGGCGTCGGTGCGTAGTGTCGCCGGCGCTGGGGCGCTGCTGCTGGTTGTCCTCGCCTTGGTGGCGAGTGACTCGATGCAGTACTACGCCGGCCGACTCTTCGGCCGGCGAGCGCTCTCGCCGGCAATTAGCCCAAAGAAGACCCAGGAAGGCGCCATTGCCGGTTGCATCGCCGCGGCCGTCGTGATGCCACTCTTGGGTCATCTGTGGTTGCCCCAGGCGGCGCCATGGTTGCTCGTGCTGGTCGGCCTGCTCGTCGCAGGCATGGGCATTGTCGGTGATCTGTTCGAGTCGGCGCTCAAGCGCGGAGCTGGGGTCAAAGACTCGTCGAGCCTGATTCCCGGGCACGGAGGGATGCTCGACAGAATCGATGGGCTGCTCTTCGCGGGGCCTGTGTACTACCTGGCGTTGCGGCTGGTGCCAGGCATTGTATAGGGATCAGGGGTCAGGGATTAGGCAGGGTCAGGGACAAGGGGCAAAGGGCGAGGCGAGGGTGAAACGAATCGCGATTCTGGGCTCGACCGGGTCGATTGGGTGCAGCGCGCTCTCGGTCGTGGAGGCGCATGCCGATCGGTTGAAGGTGGTCGCTCTTGCCGCCGGCGCGAACGCCGTGATGATGGCGCGGCAGGTCGAGCGCTTTCGGCCCGGCGCGGTTGCCATGGCCACGGCGGACAGCTTGGCCCAGGTGCGTTCCCGTCTGGCAGCGGAGACCGTGACGGGCATCGATTGCTTCGCCCACGGGCCACGCGGCCTGGTCGAGATCGCCACGCAGCCAGACGTCGATATCGTGCTCTGCGCCTCTTCCGGCACCGCCGCGCTCGAGGCGGTCGTGGCCGCGATCCGAGCCGGCAAGACCATTGCCCTGGCCAACAAGGAAGTGCTCGTGATGGCCGGCGCGCTCGTCACGCGGGAGGCCCGCGCGCACGGCGTGCCGATTTTGCCGGTCGATAGCGAGCACAACGCGATCCACCAGTGCCTCCACGGTCGTTCGTCCACTGAGGTGGCTCGCCTCATCCTGACAGCATCGGGGGGCCCATTTCGCGACCGTGCGCTCGGCCGTCTGGCCGATGTCTCGCCGGAGGATGCGCTGAGCCATCCAACCTGGAAGATGGGCCGCAAGATCACGATCGATTCCGCCACGTTGATGAACAAGGGGCTCGAGGTGATCGAGGCCTATTGGCTGTTCGGCGTGCCGACCGGTCGCATCGAGGTTCTCATTCACCCGCAGTCGGTCGTGCACTCCCTCGTGGAGCTGTCGGACGGGTCGGTAATCGCGCAGCTCGGTGTCACCGACATGAGGCTGCCGATTCAGTACGCGTTCTCCTGGCCCGAGCGCTGGCAAAGCCCGGTGCCGCGGCTCGATCTGTCTACCTGTGGCAGCCTAGAGTTCGAAGCGCCGGATCACGCACGTTTTCCATGCCTCGGTCTCGCGTATGCGGCGCTCAGCGCGGGCGGCACGCAGCCGGTCGTGCTCAATGCGGCCAACGAAGTAGCGGTAGCGTCTTTTCTGAGTAGGCGCGTGCCGTTTCCGGCCATCCCGCGGCTGGTCGAGCAGGCCCTGGACCGGCACGCCCGCCTGTCGTGCGGGGGGGGCGCCAGCCTGGAGGCCATCCGAGAAGCGGACGCATGGGCGCGACGGTTCACCCGCGAGAGCGTCGCCGGCGGGCTTGAGACTTGATGCGCGCCCCGGCACAATAGCGGGAGGGCGCCTCGCCGAGGCGTCGCTTAGAAGGGGTTATTGCTTGTGACCTTCACCGGTATCCTGGCTTTCTTGTTCGTCCTCGGCGTTGTCGTATTCGTCCACGAGCTGGGGCACTTCCTCGTTGCACGTTGGCATGGCGTACGGGTGTTAACCTTCTCGCTCGGCTTCGGCCCAAAGCTTGTGCACATGCGCCGGGGTGACACCGACTACTGCATCAGCGCCATTCCTCTTGGCGGGTACGTGAAGATGGCGGGGGAGTCGCTCGACGATCCCGGGAGCGGGCGGTCAGACGAGTACCTGTCGAAGACCCGCTGGCAGCGCTTTCAGATACTCCTCGCTGGCGCCGCGATGAATTTCGTGCTCGCGATTGTCGTGATGGCCGGTGTGCTGTGGCAAGGAGCGCAGGTCCCGCTCTACGAGGAGCAGCCCCCAGTGGTTGGACGCGTGGCCCCTGACTCACCCGCGGCGCGTGCCGGTATCAGTCCCGGCGACCGCATCGTCAGCATCGACGGTAACGCCGTGCCCACGTGGTACGACCTGCAGATGGCGGTGCTGCCGCGCGCCGAGGAGGCGCTGCAGGTCGTGTTCGTACGGGACGGCGTCGAGCGCACGCTGACGCTGACGCCGAAGGCGTCCGGCGACTTCAAGGCGGGCGACCTTGGTGTGAGCCCGGATGTGCACCCTCAGTTCGGGCGGGTCGATCCAGGATCGGTTGCGGAAAAGGCTGGCTTGCGTGACGGTGACGTTATTCTTGGCGTGAACGGCAAGGAGCTGGGGATCAACGACCTCGTGGGCTTCATCAATAAACACGCGAACAAGCAGATCACCTTGAGCGTCAGACGTGGCTCAGAGGTGCTGAAGATAGACGTGACGCCGGAGCTCAAGAATGGCGTCGGGCTGATTGGTGTGACGAATCTCACGCCGATGGAGGTTCGCAACATCGAGCCAGGGTTCTTCCAGGCCATCGGCATGAGCGTTCAACAGAACCTCGAGTGGGGGGGCCTGATATTCAGACTCCTCGGCGGTCTCTTCACGCGGCAGACATCGCTCGATCAGCTCGCGGGCCCGATCGGCATCGCACAGTTCTCGGGAACGGCAGCGGAAGCCGGGGCACTGTCGTTGTTCACGTTCCTGGCGATGATCAGTCTCAACCTGGGTGTGATCAACCTCCTGCCCATCCCCGTCCTGGACGGTGGAAACATCTTCATCATGGCGCTCGAGGGTCTCGCCCGGCGTGACTTCAGCGTCGCGGTCAAGGAGCGGGTGATGCTTGCTGGCGTCCTGGTCATCCTCCTCTTGATGGTGACAGTCTTCTACAACGATCTGATCCGAATTGGTTGGCTCGGTCGCATCATGCCTGGAAACTAACTGGAGAAATGCTCATGAACAGAATAGTGATTCGATCGACGTTCGTTGGATGCGCCGCGCTGCTCGCGGTTACAGCGATGCCGGCATTTGCTGCCGTGAAGTCGAGCGCCGCTATCAGCACATCGCCGATGCAGACCGCCGGCGCCGAGGATATCGATGATCTGCACCGTCGTGCCAAGGAGCTCAGTGCAGCCGTTGAAGACCTGCGCAGCCGTGATGCGGCGCGCGCCGATGCGCTGCAAGGCGAGCTCGAGACGTTGCAAGACGAGATCACCTATCTGCGCGTCAAGCTCCAGAAGGAAGGGAACCTATCTGAGAAGGAGGTCGGGGCTGTTCGCGATCGCGTCGCGGATCTCGAGCTTCGCACGAAAGGACAGCAGGTGACCGCTGAGCCCGCCGAGTCCGGCCGGCCGCGGACGATTCCCGTAGGCCAGGAGATCGACGTTCGACTGCAGAACCGTTTGAGCTCAGAGACCGCGCAGGTCGAGGATCGCTTCGAGGGCACGACGCTCGTCGATCTGTCGCACGGCGATGAGCTGCTCATTCCGGCAGGGGCCGTCCTCGGTGGCGTGGTCAGCGCAGTCGACCGTGCGACGCGCACCGACCGCACGGGGAGGCTGACATTGGCGTTCGACACTCTGACCATCGACGATCAGACCTACAAGATCCGAGCGACCGTGACCGACGCGCTGGAGAGCAAGGGGTTGAAAGGTGAGGCGGGACGCGCCACCGCCGGCGGCGTGGCTGGCGCAATCATTGGCGGGATCCTCGGGGGCGGAAAGGGAGCGCTCGCTGGCCTCGTCATTGGTGGTGGGGGCGCGATTCTGGCAACGCCGGGTAAGGACGTCTCGCTCGATGTCGGCACCATGCTCCGTGCCCGGTTCGATAGCCCGGTGACCCTCGAGCCAGCCCCGCCAAACCCGTAATTTCGTCCCAACAACCTCGTTGAAGTGAACCTCTCGCACCCGCGTCTCGTCTGAAAACATAACCGCCTTCGCCGGTCGGGTCCCGCTGGGACCCGACAAACCGGCGCTGGCCAGCGGCCGGGGCGAATAGCCCGCCGCCAACGATTCGTATTTGCCTCTTTTTAGACGGCTTGCGCTTGTCGCCGTCGACGCGGTGAGCGTACTTCGGGGGCACCAATGATCGAACCAACCTTCTCCAGTACTGCGGAGCTAGCTGTAGGCATTCTGCTGGCGACAGCCGTGCTTCTCGTCTTCTTCGTCTAGGCCCTATCTCACTGTGTTTTTGTTGGTTGGGCTGACGCGACGTAGCTTCGGCGTGTCCGGGCACGTAGACCGCGGCGCTTCAGTTTCACCTCGAGCTCGTGCACCTCATCGTCGAAGACCTCGGGAGTGAAGCCCAACACGTACTGCGTGTGGAGCTCCTGCACAACACGGGTGAACGCCGAACCGAGCTCATCCCTCTTCTCGAGGTGGAAGAACCCGCCGCCGCTCTCCTCCGCCAGGCCGCGAAGGCCGCGGTCTGGCGATGTGCGAATGCGGCGGCCGTCTACGACGAGCTCACTATCGAGCCCAATCGCGTACACGATGATGCCGGTCGCGCGCGTTCGCTCGAGGACATCGCCGCGGGATCGGCGGCTGTCAGTGTCGTCGCCATCGGTGAACACGACGATGACGCGGCGCTCGTCGAGCGGCTCGAGCGCATCGAGACCGAAGTCCACGGCGTCCCAGAGACGCGTGGGGTTCCCGAAGTCGACATGATCGAGCGATCGAATGAGCGCGTCCCGATCGTTTGTGAACTCGCTCGTGAACTCGATCTTGTCGTTGAAGTAGCCGACGCGGGCGAGGTCGTCCGGCAGCATCCGAATCACGAACTGCTCGGTCGCATTTTTCAGGAGCTCGGTGAGCAGTGCCATGCTGAGGCTCGTGTCGAGCATGACCGTCGCGGTGAACGGCGTGACGTCGCTCCGAAACAGCGTCAGCTCCTGCTTCTTGTCATTGTCGTACACCTCGAAGTCCTGCTGCGTCAGACCAGGCACGAGGCGTCCATCCCCATCCGTCACGGTGACGTACAGAGGCACGGTGGCAACGCTACTCTTGAATGCCGGGGTTTGAGCGAGCAGCAGCGAGCCCGGAAGGAGGGCCACGCCAATGAGGACCGCGAGCCCCACCAGCGTCTCTCGCCCTCGCGCCGCTCTGCTCGAAGGCACCGCTCGTGCTACCAACGCGTCGCGCATCGACTCAGCCTAGCATGAGAGGCCAGCGTCCCGCTGGCTGCCCAAGCGTTTTGCATTTAGCGAGGATGTAACGTATAGTCTTAATTCCCTGCGCTTTCGTGCGGCCGGCTCGGCTGTGCGATTGCGCACCTCCAGCTCAGGTCGATGCAGCGTCTCAGCTCTTACGCTGCAACGTGATTTTTCCCTCCTGGCGCGCCTGAGCTTTTCATCGGCTGACCCGTGGCTACGCGAGCCGTGGGTGGTCGAATACAGAACTAGTGTCCGGTAATGGTTGAGCCTCGGACAAACCCAGGTAGGGATGAGAGCGTTCACTAATCGGCAATTGTTCTTGCTTTCATTCGCCGGCCGCCGTTGTTCACGCGACCGGCACGTTCAGACACCTCACGAAGGAGGCGAAGGAATGCGACGAATTCTCGGGATTCTTTTTGGTCTAGGACTACTGATTGTGGTGCCGTCGGCCGCCCAAGCACAGGATGTGACATACGTGACGCCGTTCCTCGGCATCTCGGATGATGGCGACTCGAGCGCCGTCACGCTTGGAGGGTCCGGGCTGTTCCTGTCGGGGCCCATCGGTATCGAGGCCGACTTCGGCTGGATTCACAGCGGTGCGGATGACGATGATCCGTTCGACGTGAGCGCAGACGTTGTCACCTTGATGGGCGGCGCGATGTACGTGTTCGAAACTCCCACCATCGTCGAGCCATACGCGGGTGGTGGCATTGGTCTCATTCGTCTATCGCAGGATAGCGTCAATGGCTCGGACTCGTTCAATTCGTTCGGGTTCAACATCGGTGGAGGTGCGAATTTCTTCTGGTCACCAACGATGGGCGCACGCGCCGACTTGCGCTACTTCCGCGCAGCGAGCGGCGACCTGAGTGACATCGATTTCGACTTCGTTCGCTTCACCGGCGGCGTAACCTTTAAGTTCTAAGGGATCAAGGGATCAAGGGATCAAGGGATCAAGGGACCAAGGGGTCTAGGACACAGGTCAGCGTTGGTAGGGCGCGTTCGCCGGACGCGCCGTCCGGGCGCCTCGGCGAGATAACGGCCGCCTCGGCGAGGCGGCCCTACCTGGACCCCTAGATCCCGAGATCCCTAGCCCCTACTTTGCGAACAGCCTCGAGAGTGTCGGCTTGCTCGACCGGCTTATCCGGTCGGTACCGCTTGACGCGTGCAAAGCGCAGGGCCACGCCACCTGGATATTGAGGACTCTTCTGCACGCCGTTGAACGCGATCTCGACGACGAGCTCGGGGCGTACATAAACAGTCCATTGGTCACGCGTTATCTCGAGGCCGAGGAGCTTTTCGGTCTGCCACACCAGCATCGCGTCGGTCATACCCTTGAAGGTTTTTCCAAGCATGATGTAGCTGCCGGTCGCCGGGTCGCGCGCGCCCAAGTGCAAGTTGGACAGCCACCCCTGCCGCCGCCCGTGGCCCCATTCGGCCGCGAGCACGACGAGGTCGAGCGTCTGCGCCGCTTTGATCTTCAGCCATCCATAACCCCGACGTCCCGCCTCGTATGGCGAGCCGAGCGCCTTCGCCATGAGTCCCTCATGGCCGCGCGCCAGCGCCTCGTCCAGGAAGCCACGTGCGATGTTGGGATCGTCGGTCACCATGTAAGGCACGACGGCCTGTGTGTCCGCGATCGCGCGCAGTGCACGTGCGCGCTCCGCCGACGGTTCGTCGAGAAGGTCTTCGCCATCGAGGTGGAGCAGGTCGAAGAAGAACGGCGACAGCGGCAGCTCGCCACGCAAGCGGTCGACGTTCAACTTCCGCCCGAATCGCCGCATCGTCACTTGAAACGGCTCCGGCGTGCCGTCTGGCCTGAGGACGAGAACCTCTCCATCGAGCAGTAGCTGGCGCGCAGGCAATGCGCGAACTGCCTCGACCAGCTCCGGGACCGCCGGCGTGACGTCGTTCAAGCGCCGGGAGAACACGCGGACCTCATCATCCACGCGATGCACCTGTACACGCGCGCCATCGAGCTTCCACTCGAGGCCGGCTTCACCCAGGCGCGCGAATGCCTCGTCGACACTGTCGGCTGGTTGCGCCAACATGGGCTGTAGCGGCCGCAGCAATTGAAGCGAGAACCGCGAGAGACCCGAACGCCCCTCGGCCAGCACGGCACGGGATACCGTGTGCAGATCGCCGGCCACGAGAAGCGCGCGCCGCACGGCCCCAGGATCCACGTCCGCGGCCCTTGCGAGCGCTTCTTCCATGACGCCAGCGAGTGCCCCTTGCCTCAGCTCGCCCAGAATCAAACGGGTGAGGAAATCCTGCTCGGAGGGGCTGGCGCGAGCAAAGAGCCTGCCGAGCTGACCGGCGCGCTCGGTTGTCGAGCCTCGCCCAGTCGTGCGCGCAAGCTGCGCCAACGCGTGATCTACTTCCAGCAGTGTCAAGCTCGAAGTGCCGGCGGCACCTCCCGCGCGGGCGTCGCGAACGGCGGCCCAGCCGAGGCCAATACGGCCTTGTCGGAGTCGGCCAGAGAGATAGGCGACCGCGATGTCGATCTCTTCCGGGAGCAACCGGCGCAGGAGGTCGGCGAGGTGCGCGATCTTCTCCGAGCGTGCCCGAGTGGCCGCAACCCGCGCGGAAGCCTGCATCACGTCGGCGAGCAGCATCTGACGTTATAGTAGCGCCCTCAGCATTCGACTTTTGCCAGCAGCGCCTGCACGGCATGATTCCATCCTGCGGGTCCGGGAGTCGGCGCGACGGTCGCATGTGGCAATGCGCTCCTGAGCTCGGGATCCGGCCGCCCATTCGGGCGCGGGATGATGATGGGCTGGTCTACCAGCTGCAGCAGCGAGAGGTCGTTGGGAGAATCCCCGAGCGCGACGGAAAAAGGGGACAGGCCCCTTTTTGCCTGTGCTCGACCCGCAAAAAGGGGCCTGTCCCCTTTTTCCTCGTACCAGCGCAACACCAGAGCCGCGGCTCGCCCCTTGTCGACGTCCCCAGTCAGATGCAGAAACCGCCCACCGTGAGTCACGCGCAGGCCTCGTCCCTTGGCAGCCTGGTGGACGCACTTGACGGCGGCGTGATACCGCTCGGTCTCGGTGTCCAGCGGCTCACGCACGTCGGTCAGCACGAACGGCTCATCGAACTCGCGCTGGCGCGCGGGCGCAATCGCGTCGGCGCTCAGGCTGGTGAGTGTGGCAATCTCATCATCGGCCATCGCCGAGAACCCTCGCGCTCGGACGCCACACTCATCGGCGATTGCCAAGAGCGCCTCGCGGAGGGCGGCCACGGGTGTGCCCAGCGCCATCAGCCAACCCTCGGGGGTCGAGACGGCGTCTGGCCAGAGCTCCACCGCCGAATCGTGGGGCAGCAATACGCCGCCACCGTTCTCAATGATGAGCGGATTACGAAGGCCGCGGTCGTCGGTCAATCCCAGGGCGTACGCCAATGAGACCATCTCGGCGCGCGTCTTGCTGCTCGCCAACACGAGAGGAATCGACCCGCGTCGCACGGCGTCCAGCGCTGGCGCCGCAGCGTCCCACTGGTAGGTTGTCTCATCCAGCAGGGAGCCGTCGAGATCGCTGAAGATGATGATGTGAGACACGATCAACTGCTTGGTCCTTGGTCCTTGGTCCTTGGTCCTTGGTTCTCGGTCCTAGGTTCTTGGTGCGCCTTGGCAGCTTGGAGGATCGCACCAAGCACCAGGAACCAAGGACCAAGGACTCGTTAAGCGTTATCGGCGTCGACTGCTTCACGCAGCCGATCGAGGAAGTCCGGGATCGCCGACGCGATGCGGTTCCAGTTCGGGATGAGTGGCACGCCGAGCGGATCCCCCAGGAACTGCTCGGCCGCGATTTGCATGCCCTTGGCGAAGGTCTCGACGGCCGTTTCTTCTTCGTGACGATCGAACATGAGCCCGTTGATCGTCGCATCGTCGAGGAAGCGTTGAATCGTGTCCTCAGCGGTTCGGACGTATGCCGCCGAGAGGGTGCGGAAGGTGCCAGCCGATAGCGTGATGCCCTCACTTGCGAGCGTGCGAAAGATGGATTTGCTGATGTCGACGCTCATCTTCATCAAGCCCTTGCTCGGATCGTCTGGTGAGAGCTCGCGGTGCTTGTGATCGTAGTGATAGGCGAGCCCGACCTGGCATACACGCCGACTCGACGTATTTCTGTACACCTCGCCGAGCGTGCCCACCTCGAGGCCCCAGTCTGCCGGTACCCGTACCACGCGCGCGAGGTCTGACACGATGGCAATTTCGCCCGCGAGCACGTAGCGGAAGCTGTCGAGATACACGAGATACGGATGGTGTCCGATGATGCGAACCAGGCTGCGAACGAGCGGGGTCATCAGGAGCCGCGTCGCGCGCCCGTGCATCTTGCGATTGCTGATCCGCGGATAGAATCCCTTCGCGAAGTCGTACGCCATTGTCGGGTTCGTGACCGGATACACGAGGCGCGCCAGCATGGCGCGCTCGTAGGTCACGATGTCGGCGTCGTGCATGGCGATGACCTCGCAGTCGCCCTTTGCCAGTACGTAACCGGTGGACATCCAGCAGGAGCGTCCCTTTCCTTGCTGTCCGATCGGGAGCTCGTAGGCAATGAGCTGATCGTACAAGTCCTGGAGGCGAGGGCCGTCGTGCCAGACCACGGTCACCGGCGTCGTCAGCGTCGACAGGCGCTTGCGAGCCTCGTCGAATTGCGCACGCTCGGCACGATCGAGCGAGAGAATGATCCGCTTGAGGTACGGGACGTTCCGGAGCTCCTCGATAATCCGTGGGAGCGCTTCCCCTTCGAACTCCGAGTAGAGCGCCGGTACGATGAGCGCGATGGGCCGTTGGCGCGCGTGCCGCACGAGCTCTTGCTCGAGGCGGGCGAGGGCCCCTGCCTCCTGGAAGAGGTGAAACGTGGCGAGAACCCCTGTTTGGTAGAAGTCTCCCATAAGCGCCCGATCCTAGCACGCGGCGCTGTCAACGCTCCTGGGCGTTGATCTCAGCGATGACGGTCGAAGGGTCGAGGTTGTGAAGCTGAGGCTCGAGGCCCACCAAGCGCTGTCGATCGCTATACGATGGACGAGGAGGTGTGTCACGTGCGGAGTCCGCGCAGGGATCCAGTGTTCCAGCGAGCTGGCTCGCTAGCACCGATGGGGTGGTTGCTGTTCATCCTCTGTGGTTGCCTCATGGTGAGCAGCTGTGAGCGCGGCGGACAGGCGAGCGACTCGGAGTTCGAGATGCGTCCTGGCGCGCAGCAATTTCCCCTGGTCGGTCGCGTTGTGTCGGTCGCGCCATCGGCACGCAAGGTGACTGTTGCGCACGAAGAAATCGAAGGTGTGATGCAAGCCATGACGATGGAATTCGCGGTCAAGGAGCAGTGGGCGCTGCAGGCCATGGCACCAGGAGACCGCGTTGCGGCGACACTTGTCGTCGATGGCGAGCGCTCGTGGCTGCAACAGATCGTCGTGACGAGGAACAGCGCATCGGACAATTCGCGGGGCGGTGAGGCCGGCCATCTGCCGGGGGCGCCAGCGCCGGGCACGAGGGTACCTGCGCTGTCTCTCGTTGATCAGGACGAGCAGCCCGTTCGCGAGCGCGACTTCACGGGCCACGTGTCCGTCGTCACGTTCATCTACACGCGTTGTCCGCTCCCCGACTTTTGCCCGCTGATGATGCGACGCTTCACCGAGACGGCAACGCTGTTGCAGGCGCGACCGGGCGGGATGCCGAAGACGCAGTTCGTGCCGGTGACCGTTGACCCCGAATACGACACACCTGCGGTGTTGCGCAAGTACGCTGCGCGCCTCGTCGCGCGAGGCGACCGACGGAACCGCGTTTCGGTCCGCGGCAACGTGTCATGGCGCCTCTTGACTGGTGAACTGGAGAACGTTCGCCGGTTTGCGGGCTTCTTCGGTTTGGTCTACGAACAGCAGGGCAGCGAGATCATGCACGCGCTCCGGACGGCGGTCGTCGATCCGCAGGGGCGTGTGGTGACCGTACTGCGGGGCAATGAGTGGACGGCCGCCGACCTCCTCCGCCATATCGATGAAGCAGGCGATCGGTCCGCCTCACCGCCGCCGATGACGGAGCCAACCCGCGACGAAGGATCCCTCTGTGACCGTATTCTTGCGCCGGACCACGTAGAATGGTCCGAAGATGACCGCCGAGATGCAGCGATGAAATCGAATTGGACCGCAGAGGTGCCCTGATGCGCGGTGTGAGTGAGCGTCAGACTCTCGGCTACCGCGCGCCGGCCGACGGCGTCGGGACAGCCGTGGAACCGGCGTCGTTGGACTTCACGGAGTTCGGCCTGCTGCCTGCCGATCCGCACGATCGGCAGCTCGTCGACAACGTGCATCCGTCCGATTGGATCAATCCAACCCCTCGTCGGCGCTACAACCTCGTCGTCGTGGGTGCCGGCACGGCAGGTCTCGTGACGGCCGCCGGTGCATCCGCGCTCGGGGCACGCGTGGCGCTGGTCGAGCAACACTTGATGGGCGGTGACTGTCTCAACTACGGTTGCGTGCCCTCGAAAGCGCTCTTGCACGTGGCGCGTACAGCCCATGACGTCAAACGGGCGGCGCGACTCGGTGTCCGTTCGAGTGAGGATGTCCGTGTCGATTTCGCCGTGGCGATGGATCGACTGCGCCGGCTCCGAGCGCATCTCGCGCCACACGACTCCGCGCGACGTTTCAGTGACCTCGGGGTGGACGTGTACTTGGGCAAGGCCAGCTTCTGCGGCCGCAACGCTGTGATGGTGGGTGACCAGCGCCTGACCTTCTCGCGCGCAGTGATCGCGACCGGCGCGCGCGCGGCCGCGCTTCCGGTGACCGGGCTCACTGAGGTGGGATACCTGACCAACGAGACCCTCTTCGGTTTGACGACACTACCTCGTCGACTGCTCGTGATTGGCGCTGGACCAATCGGCTGCGAAATGGCACAGGCGTTTGCCTCTTTCGGTAGCCGCGTGACGATCATCAGTCTCGATCGGCAGCTCCTGCCGCGCGAGGATCCGGACGTAGCGGCGTTCCTCCACCGACGCTTCATTCAGGACGGCATCGCCCTGTGTCTGGGCGCCAGACTCACACGCGTCGCGCGCGGACCGAACGGGAAGCACGTGGGCTTCAACCGTGGTCAAGGTGAAGAAGGCGTGGAGGCCGACGAGATCCTCCTGGCGGTCGGGCGTGAGCCGAACGTCGCAGGCCTCGAGCTTGCCGCGGCCGGCGTAGAGCTCGCACAGGGAGGCGTCCGCGTCGATGATCGCCTGCGGACGACGAATCGGCGCATTTACGCGGCGGGCGACGTCTGCTCGGCGTGGAAGTTCACCCACGCCGCCGACGCAATGGCGCGTATCGTCCTTCAAAACGCGTTGTTCTTCGGGCGAAAGAAGGCGAGAGCGCTCGTGATTCCGTGGTGCACGTACACGGACCCTGAAGTGGCGCACGTCGGCTTGTCCGCGCAAGAGGCGGACGAGCAGGGCTTCGATGTGCGGACCTTTGATGTCGATCTCACGGACATCGATCGTGCCGTCCTCGACGAGGAAACCAATGGCTTTGCGCGGCTCCACACGGATCGGCATCGAGGGCGCATCCTCGGTGCCACGATCGTGGCAAGGCGCGCGGGCGACATGATTGGGGAGATCACACTTGCCATGACGGCGGGTCTGGGCGCTGCGACGCTCTCGCAGACGATTCATCCGTATCCCACGCAGTCGGAGGTGATTCGACGCCTGGGCGATGCCTACCGCCGCGCACGTCTGACGCCATCCGTTGGGCGTCTCTTGAAAGGGTATTTCCGCTGGTTGCGTTGACAACTTCCATTGTCATTCCAGCGTGGCGCGACGACCGCCAGCACCTCCACGGTGTGCTCGCTGATCTCGATAGCCCGAAGGACACCGAGATCATCGTAGCCGCGCCGGCTGATGAGACAGCTACGTACCAGTGGCTGCAGGACGAGTATCCCGAGGTTCGCGTGGTCTTCGCGCCGCGTGGGCGCGCGTCGCAGATGAACGCCGGCGCCGCCGTCGCTCATGGCGGCTGGCTGCTGTTTCTTCATGCCGACTCCCGCCTGTCGAACCGTTGGTACGCCGCCATTCGTGACGCCGACGGGCAGCCAGGCGTCGTCGGCGGATCCTATCGTCTCGCGCTCGACAGCAACGATTGGCGCGCGCGGCTGATTGAAGCAGGAGTGCGAGCGCGTGTTCGCCTCCTTGGCCTACCGTACGGCGATCAAGCGCTCTTCGTAAGACGCGATGTCTTCGACGCGCTCGGCGGCTACTGCGATTTGCCGCTGATGGAGGATGTCGATTTGGTCCGCCGACTCAGGCGCGTAGGCAAGCTCCTGCACCATGAGCTACCGGTGCGCACGTCAGCACGCGCGTGGGAACGTGACGGGTGGCTCGGCAGAAGCGCGGAGAACATGTGGTTGGCTGGGCTCTATTTCTGCGGTGTGTCGCCGGGCGTGCTGGCGCGCATCTATTTCCGCCGGCGGCCGCTTGTCGTTGGCATGATGGCACGTGCACCATGGGTCGGCGGCAAGACACGACTGACGCGAGATCTGGCACCCGCGGATCAGTTGGCTCTCCGGACGGCGCTCTTCCGCGACACACTGGAGATCATTCGCTCGATGGAGGCCGCTGACCGATACGTGCTGTGCGTGCCGCCCGAGGCCTGCCCACAACTGCGCGACCTCGTTGGTCCCGAGATCCAGGTGCTCGCACAGCGTGGCGGCGATCTGGGCCGGCGCCTGAGTGGCGCGTTCGAGGATCTCTTTCGTCTCGGTGCGAGGAGCGTGATCCTCGTTGGCTCCGATTTACCGAATCTGCCGGTCCGTTTCCTCGCTGCGGCGGCCAAGGCATTGGAACAGCGGAGGGATCGCGTTGTGCTCGGACCAGCGGCTGACGGAGGGTACTACCTCGTTGGGCTCAGAGTGCCCCATCCGGAGCTGTTCTCGAGCATCGACTGGGGGACATCTCACGTCCTGGGCCAAACGCTCTCGCTCGCACGACAGCACGGTGTCGACGCGCATCTGCTCGAGCCATGGTATGACGTCGATGAATGGAAAGATCTCGAACGACTTCGCGCCGAAGGCGACAGAGCTGCTCCGTTGACCCACGTTTGGCTTGACTCCTTCCGCGCGACGATGGCATCGTCGTCTCGTAGGAGCCAACCACGTGGATCCGGAGACGGTACCAAAGGCGCTCAGGGCTCATCTGGGCCCGGAAGCGACAAGTGGACTGCTCGCGCTTCTCGATACGACGCGCCGGGAGTGGACTGACGACGTGATCACAATTGCTGCGGATCGATTCGAGCGGCGATTGGTGGAAGAAATAACAAGCGTGCGTCTCGAGATCGGACGTGAAGGGGCAGCGCTCCGAACCGAGATGGCGCAGGGCTTCGCGACGGCACGCAAGGAGCTGAGCGCGGAAATTGTCGCGGTACGCAAGGATCTCGGATCCGAAATCGCCACGGCACGTCAAGAGCTAAGTGCTGAAATTGTGACGACACGCAAGGATCTCGGTTCAGAAATCACCACGGCACGCAAGGATCTCGGCGCTGAAATCGCCACGGTACGTCAAGAGCTAAGTGCTGAAATTGTGACGACACGCAAGGACCTGGGCGCAGAAATTGCCACCGTGCACAGACAGCTCAGTACCGAAATGACCCGGATGTACGGGTCACTTACGAGCGAGATGTCCCGCGTGCAGACAGGGCTCACGAACGAAATCACGCGGGTGCAAACGGGGCTGACGGCGGAGATCGCCCGCGTGCAGACAGGATTCACGAACGACATCACCCGCGTGCAGACCGGACTGACGGCGGAGATCGCCCGCGTGCATACGGGACTGACGAAGGAGATCGGCCGCGTGCACACGGGACTGATCAAGTGGGCGTTTGTCTTTTGGGTAGGGCAAGTCGCGGCCGTGACGGCGCTAGTGGCCCTCCTGCTCGGCGGGGGTGGCGCACGCTGAGCGTGCGCCACCCCCGCTCGAAACCGGCGCGACCGTCCTTCACTACGCCGCGCGCTCGTGCTCCGGGCGCTGCGGCGGCTCACTTCTGTCTCGCTCCCAGTAGCGGCCACTCAACAATGAAAAGAGCGCCGCTCCACCAACGAGCACGTTGGCGACGACGACGGGTGCGGCGTCGAGAAACAGGCCGTAGCCCACCCACAACACCGCGCCTCCCGCCTGAACGAGACGCATGCTCATCGGCGTGCGGCAGGCATACGACAAAACGAAGACGCCCGTGGCGAGCCATCCAATCCACTCAGACATGGGCGCTCTCCGACGCAACGTCCGGGCCGCTGTCTCGAATCGTCAGCCAGTCGGTTCGCACCTTGTCCCATTCCTGGATGAGGAAGCCGTGTGTCTCGAAGTGCACCCGAACGCGGGCCGTGTCCCACAGCAGGATGTCTTCGAGAATCGGCACGAGGGCGCTCAGCGCGTCATCGCTCATGATCGTGCGCTTCGCGATGGGCGTGATGTACTTGTTCTCCGAGACCGCGATGGTGAAGCCATCGCGACGGTTCACGTGTAGCATGACGTGGATGTCGGAGCTGCCATCGCCCACGTACACGACGCGGTCGGACGCGATGCGGAGACGCGACTGCAGGTCCATCAGGACGGCCACCTTGCCGTAGCCGGCCGGTATGCGCGCAATGGACTCGATCTCCCCGGTTCCCGCGTGGTAGTTGAAGCGTGCGCCGAAGATGCGGTCCGGCGGCACGAGGCCCTCCAGCGCCGACTTGATCACCTCTTCCGGTGCAGCAGAGATCACGAAGAAGTGAAACTGGTGACCCTCGATGCTCTCCACGAAGCGCGCCAGGAAGTCGATGTTGCGCTTCAAGCGGATGCGCTTACCGGTCTCGATCAGGTGCTCCCGCCGCACCCGACGAAATTCGGGATCGTGGAGCATGAGATACGCGAGCTCGGCGCCTTGCTGCACGAAGTTGATCTGGGCCAGTCCGCGAACGCGTGCCTCGAAATCAGGCACACCGAGCAATTGACTGAGGACGAGGCCAGAATCGTTGTGGCTGAGGGTTTGATCGAAATCACTGATCAATAAATAGTGCTTCATGATGCGTGTTGCTTATGAGTGCGATGCCAGTGGGTTGATGAACGTATAAGATGACGAACCCACCTCGCCTTCGTACTGAGCAATATGGATGCCATCGCGTCGCTTTCCAGCGACTAGGCGATATCGTGCAGGAAACCAGTCCAACACGCATACCGACGCGAAGCCCTCCGGTCATTTGTTCTGACCAGCACGTCGTTTTGCTGATGGCGAGCAACGAAATCGTCGCCTTCCAAGAACGGTCGAACCGGGTGATTCGGCCGCTTTGCCCACGATCAAGGGTAGCGCGGTGCGGCGACGTCCTGATGACGGGTCTCGGTCGATTTCATTGCAGAATAGAGGGGCCACTTTTCGTCGGACAGCGGCCCCCTTGCTCATGATGCAGTCGTTCATTCTTGCCGGCACATTGGCCCTTGCTGCTCAAGGGCAACCCTCCACACAGGCGCCGCCATTTGCTCCAGGCGTTCGCTACGATGAAAAGATCCCAACGCTCGAGCAGGTCGTTGGCCACGAGCCTGGCGCGGAAATCACGGCGCCAGATGAGATCGTGGCGTACCTGCAAGCGCTGCAGGAGGCAGCACCCGAGCGCACGCGCCTGATCGAGTATGCGCGCTCGTGGGAAGGCCGGCCACTCTACGTGCTCGCGGTCGGGTCGCCAGAACGGATGCAGCAGTTCGAGACGGTCAAAGAGCGCGTGCAGCAGCTCGCAAACCCGCGTCGCGCGACGCCGGGAGCGGAGGCGCAGCTCATTCGCACCCTGCCCGTGCTCGTGTGGCTCATGCACGGCGTGCACGGTGACGAGATCTCGTCTGGCGATGCCGCGTTGCTCGAGGCGTATCACCTGCTGGCCGCACAAGACGATCCAGACGTCGATCTGATCCGTCGCGAAGCGATTGTCTTCATCGATCCCATGCAGAACCCTGACGGCCGCGCTCGATTCCTGGCGACGACCATGGCGGGCCGCGCCCGGGAGCCGGATCCGGAGCCGCTCGCGGCCGAGCACGATCAGCCGTGGCCCGGGGGCCGCACCAACCATTACCTCTTCGACATGAATCGGGACTGGTTCGGCCAGTCCCAACCGGAGACCCGCGGCCGCACGCGGTTCTTTCTCACCTGGTTTCCACAGGTCGTCGTCGATCTGCACGAGATGGGCGGCAACTCGACCTACTACTTCGCACCGCCTGCGAATCCACTCAATCCACACATCTCGAAGGAGCAGGTGACGTGGTTCGAGACGTTTGGCAAGGCCAACGCCGCGCGATTCGACGAGCGCGGCTTCAGTTACTTCATTCGTGAGCAGTACGATTCTTTCTATCCGGGGTACGGCGAGTCGTGGCCAATCTTCCACGGCGCCGTGGGCATGACTTACGAGCAGGCCTCAGCCCGTGGGCTCGTGCTCCGGCGGACGGACGAGGCGCTGCTCACCTATCGCGACGGCGTGTTGCACCATTTCACCGCCGCCATCACGACGGCCGCCACCGCCGCGCGCAACCGCGCGGCGCTGCTGCGCGACTTTGCCTCCTACCGACGCACCGCCGTGGCCGAAGGTGAGGGCGGGCCGGTCCGGGCGTACGTCCTTGCGCCCGGCGGCGATCCATCACGGGCGCGACGACTTGCCCGCCTCCTGGTCGAGCAGGGCTTCGACGTCGGTGAGACACTGGCGCCAGTGACCCTCGGCACGCGCGAGCTACCGGCCGGCGCCTTCGTCGTGCCCGCCGCGCAGCCCGCGGCCCGGCTCCTGCGAAATCTCCTCGAGCTCGAGGTCGCACAGCCCGAAGACTTCGTCGAGGAGCAAGATCGCCGCCGCAAGAAGCGTCTTCCGGATCAGATCTACGACGTCACGGCGTGGAGCCTGCCGGCACTATTCGACGTCGAGCTGATCGAGTCGAGGCGGCCCATTTCCGTGGAGACCCGGGCGGTCGAGGGAAGGGCCGACGACGGGCCTCAGGCGCACGCGGCGCCATCGACCGAAGGCGCCGTTCCGGGCCAGCCTTCCAACGGGACGAGCGGTGCGCGCGCGCTCCCTGCGGCCCGTGTCGGATATTTGCTGCCTTGGGGATCGAGCACGGCCGGAGCCGTGATCGAAGCGCTCCGAGAGGGCCTCCGCGTGCGCTTCACGGGCCGGCCGTTTACGCTCGGCGACCGCCGTTACCCAATTGGTGCCGCGATCGTCCGTCGCGCCGAGAACCCTGACGATCTCCCGACACGACTTGCCGCAATCGTGGCTCGCCACGATGCGGAAGCGGTCCCAGCCGACAGCGCGTACGTCGAAGACGGCGCCTCACTCGGCAGCAACGAGGTGGTCGCGCTGAAGCGTCCACGCGTTCTCCTCGCGTGGGACAGGCCCACGCAGAGCCTGTCAGCCGGTGCGGCACGCTACGTGCTCGAGCAGCGCTTTGGCCAGGCGGCCACTGCCGTTCGCGTGTCATCCCTTGATCGCGTCGAGCTGTCGCGTTATGACGTGCTGATTCTGCCATCCGGCGACTACCGCACCGCCATCACCGACGAGACGCTGAAGAAGGTCAAATACTGGGTCTCTGCAGGCGGCACGCTGGTGACGCTCGGCGACGCCTCGCGCTGGGCGACGCGGAAGGCCGTCGGTCTGCTGGCCACCACGCCGGAGCTCAGGGATGGACGGCCCGCGACGGAACCAGTCGAAGACGAGAACGCCGGTGCCGCCAAGCAGGACGAGCAACGGAAGGCGCCGAGCCAGCCGATCAATCTCGACGAAGCAATCGAGCCCGAACGCGAACAACCCTTCGAGATACCAGGCACGCTCACGCGCGTCTTGCTCGACCAGGAGCACTGGCTCAGCGCGGGCACGGATGGCGAGATCCAGGCGATGGTCTCCGGCCGCCGGGTGTTTACGCCGCTGAAGTTGGACAAGGGACGAAACGTCGGGCTGTATGCCAAGCGCGATCAACTCGTCGTGAGTGGGTTGATGTGGCCAGAATCGCAGACACTCCTCGCCAACAAGGCTTATCTCATGCACCAACCCCTCGGTGAAGGCCATGTGGTGGGCTTTGCCGAAGAACCGAACTTTCGTGCATTTGCCGAGGCCACCGAGCTGCTGTTCATCAACGCCATCCTCCTCGGCCCGGCGTATTAAGCCTCGGCTAACAGGAAGGACACGAGGATCTCACCACGAAGGACACGAAGGACACGAAGAAAGAAGGACACGAAGAGAAATCAATTGGTTTTCTTCGTGATCTTCCTGTCTTCGTGCTCTTCGTGTCCTTCGTGGTGAAATTCTTCGTGTCCTTCGTGGTTGAGTGGGCCTTCGGAGCGATCACAACCGCGGGACGAGCTGCATATAGCTGCAGCTTGCCGGAGGTGTTGCGGTGGTCCCACTCGTGATCGCTGCGAGGTAGATCTCGGCGAAATACGCGTAGCCCGCGTCATTCGGGTGGAAGCCGTCGGACGAGTACAGCCCTGGGTCGTAGGACCTGGCGTCGCACATCGAATCCACGACCAGCACGCCACGACCGGACAACGGGTTGATGGCGCGCGTGGTGAGCCTGACCGAGATCTCCTGCATGATCTGACGATCCTCGGTTGGCCGGCTGGCCACGTAGGGGAGGGCCGCGAGGTTCGGAAGATTGGCAATGACGATGCGCGCCGTCGGAGCACGGTCGCGAATGCGTTCCAACACCGCAACGGCATCGCGTGCAAAGACATCGACCCAGCGATCGATGTAGGGGTGAAGCTCGCCGTCTGACCGGCCCGCCTCGATGGCCGCTGCAATCGTGTTCGTATCGTTGGCACCGGCGAAGATGGTGACCAGCGTGCTCCCCGGAAGTATGAATGGTGCCTCTCGCTCGAGGAAGTTCCCGAAGATCTGGCGACCGAGGTCGTCGCCGAGCCGCTCGATCTCCGGGCTGAGGACCGCACCGGGAAGGCCAAGGTTGACCAGCGTGACTTCCTCCTGAGTTGCACGCAAGTGTCGCTCGATGAGCTGGACGTAACCCATACCGTTGGGGCAGTTGGCGAAAGGCGCGCACACGCCGCTGCTGCCGGCGCCAATGGCGTCGCTGGCGCCCAAGGCGGAATAAACTGCTGTATTGGGTTCGGTGGGCGGAGTCGGCGCGGTCGGACCATCGTTATCGTCGCAGCCCGCGATTATGAGCAAGAGACAGGTGAGGAGGCAGATCGATAGAGCGTTACATTGCCTAGCCCCTTTGATCAGATGATGACGCCGCGGTGTCACGACTTACCCAAGCACCTTGCCACCCTGGCACGCGGTCGGTGTGTCACCCCGGTCACCGCGCCACCCCCCTCGCCCCTTCGGGGATCTTCACGCTCGCGGCTGGCCCGATCTCCGCGATACGGCCATCTCGAACGAGGATCGTCTGGCTGTTGGCGACATTCTCGTCCTCCATGCCGACGACATGAACACCAATCAAGGCGATCGGCGGCTGCTGTGCCATCAGCGGTGCGACTGCCCCGACACCCAGCGCGAGGGCTGTGAGCGTAAGCCTATGCATTGGAAGGCTCCTCCGAGCCTTCAGTCTAACAGAGCAGCCGGCACCCCGGACCTGGCGTCAGTTGCGGTCCATTCTGGCAAACCTGTTACGCTTCGACCGATGAGCATCTGGAGCCGGGCGCTACTGGGTCGTGGCGGCCAGATCGCGTTGATCCTGGCGTTGTTCCTGGTGGGCCCGGGTGGGCCGCTCACTCTGATCCATCCCGTCGGGCCTGTTGCGCCGTCGAGCGCCCGCGAGCTCGTCGTCTGCGACACGGCGCACCATACGCCTCCGACTGGGCATACGCCCACCGGTTGCGCAATCTGTCATGCGCTCTACGTTCTGCGCTGGCAGCCCACTGTCCGATCGTTCAACTTCGTAGTCGATTCCACACCGAAGCTGCTGTTCTGGTCTGGCGACGTACGGCCCGAGTACCACCGGCCCGACGCACCGGGACCCTCCCGCGCACCCCCTGTTCGGGGTTAAGAGCCCGCCACAGCGCGCCGCCTGATTCTCAACCGAGACACGACCCGAGATAGGTGTTGAGTCCTGGTCTACGTGCACCGGTGCACGTCAGGCTGCGCTTTGCGGCAGGTCTTTGCGTGGCCGTGGATCGTCGTGGACCACGGCCGTCGCGTTGCGGAGGGTGTCCGACCGACGCGTTCGGCGCATGCTGATCACGTCTGGTCGGCTGGACACCGTGGCATTGCGGGTTTTCTTTCTGCTTTTGAGGTGTGTGATGCGATTGGTTTCTTACAGGGCGCACGGCAGGCGCCTCGGTTGCCCGGACGGGCCTGCATGCAGTCGCGCGCAGAACTGGCGAGCGAGTGCGAGCCTTTGGATTGCGAGTGTGATGGCACTCGTCCTGTGCTCGATGACGGCCGTGACTGCGGCCCAGGTCGCGGGCATAGAAGTGCGCGGTCGAGTGACCGATGAAGGACAAGCCGTGCTGCCCGGAGTCACGGTGATCATCGAAGAGCTCAAGACGGTCGTGACGACTGGTGGGGATGGGACTTATGTGTTTGAAGGCGTGGCGCCGGGGACCTATCACGTGCGCGTCACGTTAGAGGGCTATCGACCTGAGCGTCAGGAGATCACGGTCGGCGAGCAGGGGTTGTCGCGGGACTTCACGTTACATGCCGACCTCCACTACTCCGAGGTCGTGTCGGTGAGCCCGGCGCCTCGGGACCCCTTCGAGTCGTTCCAGCCAACCTCTGTGCTGGCGGGTCAGGATCTGGCGCTCAAGATGGAAGGCTCGTTAGGCGCTCTGCTGAAGAACGAGCCGGGAGTGGCCGAGCGGTCGCTCGGCTCGGCGCCAGCGCGCCCCGTCATTCGTGGCATGGACGGCGACCGTGTGCTCGTGCTGCAAGACGGCGTGCGGACCGGAGATCTGTCGAGCCAGTCGGCCGATCACGGCGTTATGGTCAACCCGCTTGCCGCTGAGCGAGTGGAGGTCGTCCGCGGGCCGGCGACGCTGCTCTACGGCGCCAATGCCATCGGTGGCCTGGTCAACGTCATCACGAGCGAGATCCCAATGCAGCCGATGAGCGGTGTCGGCGGCGCCGCGCAGCTCGATCTCGCGTCGGCGGCCGGTGAAGCTGGTGGCGCGGCAGATATCACCGTGGGCGGCGGCCGGTGGGCGATGAACGCCGGCGGTAGCGGCCAGCGCAGCGGCGACATCGACACGCCGCTCGGCGACGTGGACAACTCGCAGTCGCGCGGCGGCATGGGACACGTCGGTCTCGGCTACACGGCTGACAATGGGTACGTCGGCGGCAGTTACGCGTACGACGATCGGCAATACGGTGTGCCCATGGTGGAGGAAGGGGAAACCGAGCTCACACCGCGCCAGCACGCCTTCACGCTGCGAGGCGAGCGCCGTGGTCTCTCTGGGTTCATCCGGTCTCTCCGCGGCTCGCTGGGGGTGACGCGTTACACGCACGACGAGCTCGACGCCGGAGAGGTTGCAACGACATTCGACAACGATGCGACCGACCTGCAGTTGCTTGCGAGCTACCGGCCGGTAGGGCGGCTCTCGGGAAGCTTCGGTGTCTCTGGCCTCGTGCGGTCGTTCTCGGTGGTCGGGGCGGAGGCGCTCGCGCCCCCGGTCGACCAGGGCGGATTTGGACTGTTCACGTATCAAGAGATCACTTGGCCGCACATCACGCTCCAGTTCGGGGCTCGCTACGACCGAGCGTCGTTCTCGCCGGCCGAGCTCCGCGCGCGTGACTTCGACAACGCATCGGCGTCCGGCGGTGTGCTGTTTCGCCCCACCGACGCGACCACCATCGCGGTGAGCTTCGCGCGCGCGGCCCGAAACCCTGCCCTGGAAGAGCTGTACTTTTTCGGCGCCCATCCCGGAAACTTCTCGTTCGAGATCGGCAACGACGATCTCGAGTCGGAGGTCGCCTACGGCCTGGATGTGGCCTTCCGTTGGCGGCTATCCCGCTTCTCGGGAGAGGTGAGCTATTTTCGGAACAGCGTCGACAACTACATCTTCCGGAACCCGATCAGCGAGGAAGAGTTCGAGGGTCGTTTTGGTGAGCTCGAAGAAGAAGAGGAGCACGAAGAGGGAGAGCACGAGGAGGAGGACGAGGGCGAGCACGGTCACGGCCACGAAGGGCTGCAGTTCATCGAGTTCGTGGGTCGCGATGCTCTCCTGCAAGGTGTCGAGGCCCACGCCGACCTTCATGTCACCGACGCGCTGGTGATCGAGGGCCTGCTCGACTACGTTCGCGGTGAGCTCCGGACGACCAACGATCCCTTGCCCCGGATGCCGCCGCTACGCGTTTCGGTCGGGGCGAAGTACCACTGGAACGCTCTCCAGGTGGGTGGGCGCCTGACGGGCCTCGCCGAGCAAGATCGCATCTTCGGCGAGGAGACGCCCACCGACAGTGCGACCCTTCTGGACCTGTTTGGCGCTTACTCGTTCATGACGCGCGGGGTCCTCAATACGATCACGCTCAGTTTCGACAACGTGACGGATGAGCTCTACCGCAATCACCTCTCCTATATCAAGGATCTGGTGGCGGAGCGTGGCCGCAACGTCAAGGTGGTATACAGCATCAGGTTCTAGTGCTATCCCACAACGGCTCTCGAACGTTCCGTTCGTGGTTCTCGTAGCGAGCCATGGCGAACAGCGCGTCGGAAAGCCGATTGAGGTACGGCAGGACGAGCCGCCCGATCGGCTCCGCGCGCGACAAGGCCACCACGTCGCGCTCCGCGCGCCGGCAGACGGTGCGCGCAAGGTGGAGCTGCGCTGCGCCAGGAGCGCCGCCGGGCAGAATGAAGTTCTCGAGCGGGCCGACGATCGCGGTGAGCTCGTCGATGAGGCGCTCGAGCGCTTCGATATGTCGCTGCTCGATCTGCGGGAGCGTCAGCCTCTGTTTGTCCTCCTCGACGAAGCACAGATCAGCACCGAGATTGAGTAGCTCATTCTGGATCGCCGGAAGGACTTCCGCGAGGTGTGGGGAGAGACCGATCGCGAGCGCCACGCCGATGGTGGAGCTCAGCTCGTCGATCGTGCCGTATGCCGCAACCCGCGCGGAGTCCTTACCGACCCGCTGCCCTCCGCCAAGGCCGGTCGCACCGTCATCGCCTTTTCGCGTGTAGAGTCGAGTCAGCCGCGGCATAACAACAGGCGTCAGGGATCAGCAGGCGTCAGACCTGATCCCTACTGATCCCTGACCCCTGACCCCTTATTTCCCATCGAGCTCGTCGAGTGTGGCCACAGAGGGCGGTCGTGCCGACTGCAGCCTGGCAGCCACCGACTCAGCCTGCCGCATGACGCGCAGCACATTGCGACCGGCAATCTTCTCGAGGTCGCCCTCGCTGTACCCGCGCGTGAGCAGCTCGGCGAAGAGCGCCGGGTATGTGGACACGTCTTCCAAACCTACTGGCGTCGATTCAATCCCATCGAAATCGCTACCAATCCCGATGTGGTCGACCCCGGCGCGCTCACGGATGTGGTCGATGTGGTTGGCCACGTCCGTCAGTGCCGCCGTTGGTGACGGATGCGCCTTTCGCCAAGCCCGGAGGCCGGCTTCTCGCGCCTCTTCGTCGCTTGGGTGAAGGCGTTCGAGGCGTTCGCGCTCGGCTTGCTGGGCGGTGTAGTGCGCGCCACCCTTTGGTGAGACGAAGTCCGGGACGAACGTCACCATCACGACGCCGCCGTTCTTTGGCAGCTGACGGAGGATGTCGTCCGGCACATTGCGCGGATGGTCGGTGAGGGCGCGCGCAGACGAGTGCGAAAAGATGACCGGAGCTTCAGTCACACGTAGAGCGTCTGCCATCGTCTCTGGCGACACATGGCTGAGATCTACGAGCATGCCCAGTCGGTTCATCTCGCGGACCACCTCCTCGCCGAAGCGCGTGAGGCCATCGTGGCGCGGGTCGTCAGTGGCGGAGTCGGCCCACGGCGTATTGCTGCTATGAGTCAGCGTCATGTAGCGCGCACCCATGCGGTACATCATGCGAAGCGTCCCGAGTGAGCTATCGATCGAGTGGCCGCCTTCCACGCCCGCGAACGATGCAATCTTGCCACCCTTGAAGATCCGCTCCACTTCGTCTGCCGTCGCCGCGATCTCGAACGTGTCGGCGTATTTCTGGGCGAGGAGGTAGACAGCGTCTATCTGCTCCAATGTTGCGGTCACTGCCGCTTCACCCTGTAAGCTCGCGGGCACGTACACCGACCAGAACTGGCCACCCAAGCGGCCCTCACGGAGCCGAGGGATGTCGGTCATGAGGCCGGGCTGAGAACGGCGAACGTCCATCTTGGTGAGATCGTAGTGCACCTTCTCGCGCAGGGCCCATGGCAGGTCGTTGTGTCCATCGATGAGGGGCACACGGCCGAGCAGCGCGCGCGCCCGCTCGATCTGGGCAGCCTCGGCCACCGGCGCCGGCGACGCCTGGGGACCCGGCAGGATTGGGCCGCTCGCGGCGAGCGTGGCTGCAGCGACAAGGCTCCCACTGATCACGATCACTGGCAACGAAGGAATCCGCATGGGCAGATCCTATAGGATCTTGCGACGGGAGGGAGTCGAATGCACCGTAGCTTTGTCACTGTCACCTTGGGAGTCGCGCTCGTGGGCGTAGCCGCACTGCTTTCGTGTCCAGATCTGAGCGCCCAGACGCTGAGCGTTCCGGCGTCGCTCGGCCACCAAGTCGACGAGGGGGCCGCCGCGATGGTGTCCAGGCTCGTCGAAACGCGGCGGGACATCCATCGGCACCCGGAGCTCGGGTTTCGCGAGAAGCGCACGGCGGATCTCGTGGCGCGACGGCTGCAGGAGCTGGGCTTCGACGAGGTTCGCACCGGCATCGGCGTGACCGGCGTCGTCGGCATCCTGAAAGGTGGGAAACCGGGGAAGGTGGTTGCGCTGCGCGCGGATATGGACGCCCTGCCCATTCCCGAGCTCAATGACGTGCCCTACAAATCAACGGTTGAAAACGTGAAGCACGCCTGTGGCCATGATGCCCATGTCGCCATCGCGCTCGGCGTGGCGGAGCTGCTGAGTGGCATGCGCGCAGAGATTCCTGGCACCGTGATGGTGTTCTTCCAGCCGGCGGAGGAAGGCGATCCAGACGGTGGCGACACCGGCGCGCTGCGTATGCTGCAGGACGGCCTGTTCGCAGAGACGAAACCGGAGGCGGTGTTTGGCCTGCACGTGATGCCGACGCTCGACGTCGGCACCATCGGGTACAACGTTGGCTCGGCAATGGCAAGCAGCGACCGATTCAAGATCAGCATCGTTGGTCAGAAGACCCACGCCGCCTACCCACATACAGGCCTCGATCCGGTGCCGATTGCCGCCGAGGTCATCCTCGCGCTCCAAACAATCCCGAGCCGGCTCGTCAACGCGACGACACCGACGGTGGTGTCCGTGGGCGCTATCCACGGGGGGAATCGGTTCAACATCATTGCCGACCGTGTCGAGCTCGAAGGAACGGTGCGCACGCTGACGAAGGAAGGGTCGGGGCAGGTCAAGGCCCTGATGGAGAGTCTCGTGAAGGGCATGACGAGTGGCTATGGCGCCCAGTACGAATTCGAGTACGAGCAGAAGGCACCCGTGACATACAACGATCCCGATCTCACGACAGCCTCGCTCCCCGTCCTGGAAGCCATCGTGGGCAAGGATGCTCTGGTGGTGCCGCCTCCCCAGATGGGTGCCGAAGACTTCGCCTTCTACCAGCAAGAGACGCCCGGCTTCTATTACTTTCTGGGCGTCCGGAATGAGGCCCGGAACATCACGGCCATGATTCACACCGAGCAGTTCGACTTGGACGAGGAGGCCCTGCCGATTGGCGTCCGGGCCATGAGCACGCTCCTCCTCGACTTTCTCTTCCGGCAGTGACCGAGATTCCCGCATCGACCCGACCAAATTGCGACGCCGCGCGTCTCAAGCTATGCGAGAGAAAGATCGTCGGTTTCTGCAGCCCTGGGGACGGGCGGCGGCCTGCCGCGATTTTTCGCTAGTGTCCTGTCTCAGTGATTCGTGGCATAAGTCCCGGAGCGCGGCGCCCGGCTGGCGAGGCGCGAGGAGGAAGCATACAGGCCGTATTCGACCGACGAGCAACGACGCCAGGCGGGATGCCCGCCCGAGAATTATGTCGCGAATTACTGAGACAGGACACTAGCGATCCGACACCAAGGTGTTGGATAATACGGCTACCGGGTTAGAAGCATGCCGCGTGCTCCGTTGGCGCTGGCTTGCCCGGACCCCGGAACCCTCTCACAGCTTTCGAAGTAACCGTTGGTAGGCGCGGCGCCGCGTTGGCGTGGATGTCTACTTGTCGGCGGCCGTTCGTAGACGATCGGCCACGCGACCGCCATGGCGAGGCCGCACGCGGGATTCGTGCGAAGGTGGTCGGGGTGTGTATCTGATTGCGGCAGAAGCGGTTCGACCGTTCGGTGTCCGTGTCGGCGCACGTTCAAAGGAAGTACAGCCGCCATGATTAGCTTGCTCGCCATTGCTGCCATTAGCGTCTACGGTCTCGTGCGACCCGCGGTGCTGCCGCTTGGGGATGATATCGATCCCATCTACTGTTCCGCGGTCGTCGTCGAGCACCGCTTGCTGACCGCGTCACACTGCCTCCGCATTGCACACGGCAAGGTTCGAATTGGAGGTGAGGTCTGGCCGGCAAGCCGTCAGGTGCGAGACCTGACGTTGATGTATGTCGAGATGCCAGAGCGTGGCCTCGTGCTGAGGCGGACGCCACTGCGCGTGGGTGAGGAAGTCTTCGTGCTCGGCCACGCCCTCGGAGAGGTGGAGCCAACACTGCGGCGGGGCATCATTGCGGCCGTCCATAGCGATCGTGTCTGGCTCGATCTCGAGCTGTTGAAGGGAATGAGCGGCGGCGCTGTCGTCGATCTGGAAGGGCGCCTGATTGGTGTCGTGAAACAGGTGCGCTACGACGCTGACGACAATCGGATCACCGAAATCGACACCCTCGAGGCGCTCCATCAAGTACTCGGATTGCGCCCCATCACCTCGTCACCGGTGGCCAACAAAGCAGCGCGGACAACCGGCGGAGGCTCCCGCATCAGACAACGCGTCCGCGTGCCCGTGGGCAGGGCAATTATTAGGTGACAAGGTGAGGGGGTGACAAAGTGACTGGGTGATCGGGTGACAAGGTGAGGGGGTCATTCGAGAATTCGAGGTTGGAAGTCGGGTGACGTTTCTACGTCGCTTGACGTGCGCCTCGAGCAATCGAACCACCCGCTCACCTTGTCACCCCATCACGCCATCACCCTGTTACGCCCTTCCCGCGCGCTTTCGCATCAACTGAACCGGCTGCGCCGCCGGTGGCGGCTTTCGCGAGGGGGTCGCGCATGCTGCTGCGCCCGACGCACATGATGGACAGGACGGCCTGCTCGCCGACCCCTGACCCCTGACCCCTTTCAGATCAAGGATGCGGCGTACCACAACCGCCAGCGCTCCCAGCGCAGCGAGCGTGACCACGATGGTCTGCCAGTCGTAACCGAACATCTCAGAGCGCTACCTCTCTCGCATCACGATATCCCGAGTAGTCTCAAGCTTTGGTAGGCCACCAACGCCGTGACATACGCCAGACCGGACATGTAACCGAGCTGCAGACCGGCCCACTTGAGCGAGCCTGTTTCGCGGCGGGTGACCGCCAATGTCGGTAGGCACTGCATCGCCAGGACGAAGAACAGGAGCACGCTCACCGACGTCGCCGGCGTGAAGACCGGCCTGCCGTCGGCACGTGGCGCGGTCCGGATGCGGGCGATGACCCCTTGGTCCTCCACGTCCATATCCGGCGAGCCGCCTACCAGAACTGACATCGTCGAGACGAAAACCTCCCGCGCGAGAAAGCTCGTGAGCACACCAACGGTCAATTGCCAATCGTAGCCAAGGGGGGCAAATACAGGTTGCACGAACTGCCCCATCTGGCCCGCAAAGCTGCCGGCCTGCTCGGCTCGCGCCGTCAGGAAATCGGCCTCCTGGGAGAGGGCTGCGGCCTGCTCGCCGGAGACACCCGGTTGGGCCGCCTGCGCCCGTAAGGCGACCGCTTCCGCGGGCGGATCCACAGCCGGGTAGGCGCTGAGCCACCACATCACGATGCAGATTGCCACGATGACCGTGCCTGCAGTTTTGAGGAAGGCAACACCCTGATCCTTGGCGGAGACGAGGGCGTTCAGCAACGAGGGCACCTTGTAGGAGGGCAGCTCCAGCACCATCGGCCGTGCCCGTCCCTTCAGCAGCGTCCCGCGAGCCAGGAGCGCGCTTCCCATCGCCGCCGTGCCGCCGAGCAGATAGCAGCCCGCGAAGGCAAGGCCCGCGAGCGCCGGCCGCTCGGCGAACAACAGGCTGGTCAGGAGTACGTATACCGGTAGCCTAGCCGAGCAACTCATGAACGGCGCGATGAAGATCGTCGCCAGGCGATCTCGGCGATCCGGGATCAAGCGTGCGGCCATGATGCCAGGTATCGCGCAGGCGTGTGACGTCAACAAGGGCACGAACGCATGACCGGGGAGGCCAAAACGAGAGAGCACGCGGTCCATCACGAACGCGGCTCGAGCCAGATACCCCGTGTCTTCGAGGAGGCTGATCAGGAAGAAAAGGAGGCAGATCTGGGGTAAGAAGACCACCGTGCCAGCAATGCCGCCAATGATGCCCTCGGCCAGGAGGTCGTGCACGGGCCCCGGTGGGAGGTAGCGGCCCACCAGCTCGCCCAGATAGGCAAAAGTCCCCCCGATTAAGTCCATGGGGACGGTTGCCAAGGCAAACAGTATCCAGAACAGCCCACCCATCACCGCCAGAAAGACCAACATGCCGGCGACCGGATGTGTGAGCGCCTTGTCGAGCCGCTCGGTCAACGTGTCGGTGTCGGAGCCAACCGCGTCGGTTCCACCAACGCTCTCCATCGCGACATCATCCGCCCACGCGGCGAGCGCTTCGACAGAGCCATTCCGGGGTACCGGGGCCCAGGAAGGCATCACCCGTGCGATCTTCGAGCTGTCGAGAGCCGTCGCAGTTTGAACCGCCGCCCGTATGGGCCGCGGCGACACGGCCGTCGGTTCGGGCGTGTCCGCTTCTGTCACGACGCGCTTCAGCGCGTCCAGCAGCGCGTCGATACCGCTGCCGCGTCGCGCAACCATGGGAACCACAGGACAACCGAGCATGGCCGCCAGCCGCCCGGCATCGAGGCTGAGCCCCCGACGCTGAGCCAGGTCCACCATGTTGAGGGCTACCACGACCGGAACACCGTCGGAGAGGAGCTCCCCGACCAGCACGAGATTCCGCGACAGGTTGCACGCGTCAACGACGACGACCACCGCGTCCGGCTGCCGATAGCTGCCCTCACCCTTCAGGACGGCGCGGCAGACGCGCGCTTCCGGCACATCGAGGCTGAGCTGGTAGAGGCCAGGCAGATCGACAATCTCGAAGCGATCTGAATCCTGTTGTCGACGTCCTACCCGCGCACCGGTAGTCGTGCCAGGGAAGTTGGCTGTCTTGGCTCGTGCACCGCACAAGCGATTGAAGAGGGTCGTCTTGCCTGTGTTCGGGTTTCCGATGAGCGCGACGCGCGCATTCGTCACCGCGACCCGTGCCGGCTCGGGTGACAGCGCTACGGCCGCGGGGGGTGCCATCCCTCCGTCGGACTCGTTGCGGGCGGGTACTGGATTCACAGCGGTCGGCATGGGCGTGTTGTGGCTCGGTCACCACACTGCAGCATCGATCGTCCAGGCGCGCGCCTCGGGTAGCTACCGCAGCTCAGTCGAGCCGCTCGGGAACGACGAAGATGCCACCTGCGACTATGCCAGACAGGCCAATCCGTGTCGCCCCAACCTGCACGATACACGGCTCCCCTGCCTTGCAGACGCGCACGAGGCAGCGTTCGGCCAAGCCAATCGCCCGCAGCAGCGCAGAGTCTTCAGAAGCGAGGTCCGCCGCGTGCACCCGTGCGCGTGCGCCAGCGCGAAGCTCTGACAGGCGGACCGGTTGCGCGGGAGAAACAGTGATCGCCGGAGAAGTCGGCACGGAGCTGTTCTTCGTCGAGGATGCGCGTGATTTCACCGGCACGTCACGCCGGTAACGAACCTCTGAGAATGAGATCCAGTCTCATTTTTCGCGATCATATCACACCGCGTCGAAGGCTTCCCGGTCTCTACCTAGCTGGCCCTTTGATCATTTACGCCTCGCACTAGAACGCTCGAGACCCCCGAAACGGACGCCTCGGCGAGGCGGCCTGCCACCGATGGTAGGGCGCGTTCGCCGAACGCGCCGCAAGCGTCGTCCCGCTAGAATGGGGGGCCGTATGGCCGATGAACAGAAACCTCCAATCAATGTAGAGCTTATCTGGGAATCGGACCTCCGCTTCGGTGCGCGGACGGACGGGCATCAGCTCGTAATCGACGGTGACGGCGCGGTGGGCATGGCGCCCATGCAGCTGGTCGCCTGTGGGCTTGCGGGCTGTATGGCAATTGACGTGGTTCATATTCTCGCCCGCGGCCGACAGGCCGTCGCGGGGCTTGGAGTTCGCCTGGCTGCCGACCGCGCCCAAGGGCCACCAGCCTACTACACGCGGATGAGGCTGCACTTCGTCCTGAAGGGCGATGTGCCTGACGAGGCGGTCGAGCGCGCGCTTCAGCTTTCGCGCGACAAGTACTGCTCGGTGTGGCACTCGCTGCGCCGGGACATCGATCTCGAGACGACCTTCGAGGTCGTTGGAGCGTGACCTCGAGACTCAGATGACGTCAACGTTCCAGGAATCAAGCGTTCCCTTTTCCGCCCGGCGTGTCGACCTCGACTGGATGCGCGGCATGGCGGTGGTCATCATGATTGGGGCGCACGTGCTTGGTGCCTGGACGCGGCCGGCCGCCCGTCGTCCAGCTCGGAGATGCTCAGCTTCTTGCCAGACGCCGCTGAGTGGTATCTTCGTCCCTCACCCAGGGGAACGAACTTCACCCTATTTCCCTGGGCAGGCTTCGTGTTTGCCGGGCTCGCTGGGGGCTTCGTCATCTTCGCCCTGTTCGTACTGGGGCTCTCGATGCTCAAGACCTGGGTAGCGGCATGGTACAGGTCGGTCCGGGACACCGGGACCCTCGAGAGCCCGATGGAACCTACCCGGTCGAGACGCAGCAGAAATTCGGCTGCCTCAGGGCAGCCGCTAGCGGCGTCTGGTAACGGGTGTGAGACGAAGCGCGCGCCTCGATATACAATGCGCGCGCGACACACATATAGGGGGGGGTCACGTTGATCAACGTCGCCGCCATTCGGATGGAGCAGTTCGGGGTTCACTTCTACCAAGCATCTCTCACCGCCCGGGATGTGAGCCGGCTCGTGCGCTTCGAAGTGCTGAGCTATGGTGACCAGCCCGGCCCGGCGGTGCGCGGCCGCACGAGCCCAGCGCGGTCGAAAGTGCGGTGGGATCTACTGGAGCGGCGGCTCGGCGCAAACGAGAAAGCCTACCAGCGACAGATCATCCGCAAGAAGATCGAGGAATTGGTGCAGTACTACGAGCAGTGCCGCGAAGCTCGTAACCTCCCCTCCATTCCAGGGGCCGTCATTATCTCGTCCGACGAGCCTCTCAAATTCGAGGCAATGGATGGAGACTGGCCTTCCCTGGGCGTCCTGAAAGTGCCGGAGCGCGAAGGCATCCTACGTGCCATCGATGGCCAGCATCGGCTCCTGGCTTTGCACAGCGATCTGGAGCAGTTCGGCCATGAGCAGTTCGCCGTGCCAGCCGTGATCTTCGATCGTCTTCCCGAGGACCACGTGGTCCAGATGTTCGTCACAATCAACGCGAAGCACACGCGGCTCAATCCATCGCATCTGGTCTCGCTGGCGGGCCGCCAGCTCTACGCAGACCACAATCTGGCCGCCGGGCACGACGTCATCCGCGCTCTGAGCGAGCGAGAGGAGTCCGCGCTGCGCGGGCAGATCAAGCTCCTAGGCGTGGGTACGGGCAAGGTGGCACAGGCCCCGCTCGCGCAAGAGCTCAAGAAGCTCCTCGAGGCAGAGGCATTCGGAGGCGGCCAAAAGGCGAGCGAGTTCAGGGACGAATCCAAGCGGTTCTTCGTCAACTACTTTCGGCAGATTGCCCAGATTTTCCACGGCGCATGGAACGGCCGCAAGTACAGCATTAGAACCGCACCGGCGCTCCGCGCATTCATCCGCGTCGCACCGGACGTCGTTCGCCGGCTCGACCAGGAGCGCGCAGACCGGACCGATTCCCGCGCCATTGGACGCGTCATCGCCCCTTGGGGCCGGCGCATTGGCGACCTCCGCTTCGAGACCGAGGGTGCCTGGACGCGGAACGGCTCCGGCGTCGACCAGCTCGCCAAGGAGCTTCGCCTCGCCCTCCAGTATCCAGAAGGCGCGTTCTAAGGTCGAGCGGTCGAGAAGCTGTCCCATTTTTGACGGCATCTTACAGTACTGTAAGGGAGTAATACTGTTATTACACCTGATTCAAGGTCTTAGGCCAATTTAGTGCTGGCACGCGAGTTGCGTCTCTTCTACTCGTCGTCGGCCGGCACTGCGGTGTGGGGCCGCAACTCGCTGGGGAGACCGGCGGCGGCAAACAGAGGGACACAGCCATCAGGCCGTGTCCCTTTTGTTTTTTGGCCCTGCGACTCCGGCTCGGCTAGACTCCCTTCCGAAAGGTCCTCGCCTCCTTGATTGGCACCACGACCGATGCTCGACTGGTGGCGTAGCGGGAGCGCAGTCGCCCGGCGTGCGCTCATCGCTGCAGCGCTGGGTTGGATGCTCGACGCGTTCGACGTGATGCTCTACGCGCTCGTCCTGGCGTCGCTCATCGAGGACCTGGGCTTGAGCCATGTGACTGCCGGCTGGCTCGGCTCGATCACGCTTGTGGCCTCCGCGATTGGCGGCGCGCTGTTTGGCCTGATGGCCGACCGTGTGGGCCGCGTCCGTGCGCTCACGCTGAGCGTCCTCATCTACTCGGTGTTCACGGCGCTCTGCGGGCTCGCCACGTCGGTCTGGCAGCTTGCCGTATTCCGCGCCTTTCTCGGATTGGGCATGGGAGGAGAATGGGCGTGCGGGGCGGCGCTGGTGTCGGAGACCTGGCCTGCAAAGCACCGCGGCAAGGCGCTCGCGCTGGTGCAGAGCGCGTGGGCCATTGGCTTTGCCCTGGCTGCCCTTGTCACGGCGGTCGTCCTGCCTCGATGGGGTTGGCGCGCTGTCTTCTTCGTCGGCATCCTGCCAGCGCTCCTGACGCTCTGGGTCCGTCGCAATATCCCCGAGCCCGCCATCTGGCGAGAAAAAGGCACGCGGGGAAAAGGGGACAGCCCCCTTTTTCGGGAACTCACGCCGTCGAAAAACGGGGCAGTCCCCTTTTCCCCGCCCGGTTCCTTTTCCTTCCTCCGCCCTCCACTCCTTCGTCTGACGCTCGCCCTTACGCTCATGAATGCCTGCACCCTGTTTGCCTGGTGGGGCTTCAACCTCTGGATCCCCGCGTATCTGTCGCTGCCGTCGGCCGACGGCGGGGTAGGACTGGCGACCGAGACGATGAGCCTCTTCGTCGTAGTGATGCAGGTGGGGATGTGGTTTGGCTATGTCACGTTTGGGTACGTCAGCGACCGTGTCGGGCGCAAGCGTACCTATGTGACGTACTTGCTCACGGCGGCAGTGCTCATGTCGCTCTACGCGATTACAGGGGCCCCGCCGCTGTTGTTCTTGCTCGGTCCGTTTGTTGCTTTCTTCGGCACCGGCTACTTCAGTGGCTTTGGTGCCGTGGCGGCCGAGATCTATCCGACGTCGCTACGGGCCACGGCATTGGGCTTCACTTACAACCTCGGGCGGGTCGCATCGGCGTTTGCACCGTTCGCCGTGGGGTCGCTTTCTCAGACGCGCGGATTCGCCTTCGCGTTCCTGTTGACCGCGACGGCGTTCGTGGCCGCATCGCTCTTCTGGTTCATCATTCCAGAGACCCGCGGCCGTGAGCTCACGTGAGCGCGCGCGTCTCTATGACAGCAGCATCAGGAGCAAGGCCTTCTGCACGTGCAGGCGATTCTCGGCCTGGTCGAAGACCACCGAAGCGGGTCCGTCCATGACTTCGTCGGTCACCTCCTCGCCCCGGTGCGCCGGCAGGCAGTGCATGAACAGCGCATCCGGGCCGGCCTCGGCCATCAATGCCGCATTGACTTGATAGGGCGCGAAGATGCGGGCGCGCCGCTCTGCCTCCGCCTCTTGGCCCATGGACGTCCAGGTGTCGGTGTAGAGTGCCGACGCGCCACGTACTGCCTCCTGAGGCTCACGAAAGCGCCGCACCTCGGCGCCGAAGCGCGCAACGCCCGCGGCTTCGGCGAGCACTCGCTCGGGCAGCTCGTATCCTTCCGGGGAGGCCACATGAACGTGTGCCCCAAGCATGACGGCTGCGTGCGCAAGCGAGGTGGCGACGTTGTTACCATCGCCGACGAACGCAATCGTGCGACCGCGCACGTCGCCGAGATGCTCGCGGAGCGTCAGCACGTCCGCAAGGGCCTGGCAAGGATGTTCCTCGTCGGTCAGTGCGTTGACAACGTGAAGGCGCGGCGCGGCCGCTGCAAAGGAGACGAGCCGCGCCTGCGCGAAGGTCCGCAAGACGAGGGCCGAGACCCAGCGCTCGAGATTCCGCGCGACATCCGCCTCGTCTTCGCGCCCGCCGAAGGCAACCTCCTGGCCCAGGCAGATCGCCTCGCCGCCAAGCTCCCGCACCGCGATCTCGAACGTCGACCGGGTACGAAGGGATGGCTTTTCGAACAGGAGCGCGACGTGATGACCAGCGAGTCCCTGCGTGGAGGCCACACGGCGCGCCATCTGGCGCTCCTGCTTCAAGTGGGTCGCCAGGCGCAAGCACGCCTCGAGCGAATCAGGGTCGAGATCGAGCACCGAGATGAAGTCCTTCCGCGCCAGCCGCACGACCGGCGGTCGCGCTGATGCCTTCGCCACCCGTGTGCGGAAGGGAACGGTGCGTGATGTAGGCACTGATCCAGGACGCATGATGACGCTCCTCACGTTCGATACTCAGAGTTGATTCGCACGTACTCCGCGCTGAGGTCACACGTCCACAGCGTGGCCTCTTCGTGTCCGCCGGCGCCGAGATCGACGGTCACCGTCACCTCACGACCCTGCAGATAGCGGGCCGCTTCCGGCGACCGCTCGTCGTACGAGCGCCCGTGCTCGAACAAGACGACCGGACCGAGCGCAGCGCGAGCCGCGGGCAGTGAGAACGCCACGCCGGCCCGCCCAGCCACCGCCAGCAGACGTCCCCAGTTGGGATCGCCGCCATGCAGCGCCGTCTTCACGAGCAGCGAATTGGCCAGCGCACGGGCGGCGCGTTTCGCCTCCTCGTACGTGCGTGCACCCGTCACCCGCACGGTCACGAGCTTGGTCGCACCTTCGGCCCCACGCACGATCTCGGTCGCCAACTGCCGGCAGACGGCCCGGAGGCCCTCCACGAGCGCATCGTAGTTCTCTCGCTCGACCGTGACGCCGCTTGCCCCGTTCGCAAGCAGGAACACCGAGTCATTGGTCGAGCATTCACCATCGACGGTGATGGCGTTGAACGTGCTCTCGCAGGCATCGATCAGCGCGCTTCGTAGCAACCCCGGCTCCACGCCCGCATCGGTCGTCAAGAAGGCCAGCATCGTGGCCAGATTCGGCTCGATCATGCCGGCGCCTTTCGCCATGCCGCCGACGCGGAACCTGCCCGAGCCAATCGACACCTCCAACGCATGCGTCTTCGGAAAGGCATCCGTCGTCATGATCGCTTCGGCGGCATCGCCGCCGCCGGCCACATCGAGCTGCTCCGCCGCTGCGCTGATCCCCGCGGCGACCTTGTGCACGTCGAGCGGCACGCCGATGACGCCGGTTGAGGCGACGAGGACCTCTTCGGCCTCGCAGCCAATCGCACGGGCGACCGCCGACGCCATGAGCGCCGCGGCCTTGAGCCCTGCGTCGCCAGTGCACGCGTTGGCACAGCCGCTGTTCGTGACGAGGGCGCGCGCACGACCACCGGTGGCGTGCAGATGCTCGCGCGAGATGAGCACCGGGGCAGCAACGGCCAGATTCGTCGTGAACAGTGCTGCCGCGCTTGCCACCTCCTCCGACACCACCAAGGCAAGATCACGCCCGCCCGCCTTGATGCCACAGGGGACGCCCGCGGCCCGAAACCCCCGCGAGGCGGTGACGCCGCGTCCGAGACCAACGGTCATCGCGCTGGGACCCGCACAGCCGCCCGCGCCATGCGCAGCGGTCGTGCGCCGATTGCGCGCCCTACGCGGGGCACGCTCGTCTCCCCGCGGCTGGACCGCGTGGCGTGCGCTCCCGCGGCACGCGTCCTCGCCGGGTGCAACACGACAGCATACTGACCGCACGTACGGAACTTCGCGCAGGCAGTGCAGTCGCGCGCGATCTTTTCCGGCAGCCACACGTGCGGGACGATGGAGAATCCGAGCCGCACGAAGTGCGCCGGGTGGTGCGTGAACGCGCACAGAGTCGAGACGCCCTCGCGTCGTGCGCGCGCCGACAGCTCCTCGACGAGCGCCGTGCCGAGCCCTTGACCGCGCGCCGCCTGGGCTACGACGAGGGACCGCACCTCCGCGACCGAGGAGCTCAATGAGGCCAGCTCTGCGCAGCCCACCACGCGCCCCTCTCGCTCGATGACCGAGAAGCGCGTGGCGTGAATTTCCAACTCGCCAAGCGTGCGGGGCAGGAGGTGGCCGAGCTCCAGGTTGGAACCAATGAGGGCATGCACGAAGGGAGCGTCCGCCGGCATTCCTGTGCGAATCGTGCAGCCGTTCGCCAGCTGCCGCGACACACGGGGTGCCGCGAGGCTGCCGCTCGACGGTGAGACCGCCAGACCGGCTGCGTTGTCCCGAACCGGCCGGAGACCCTCCAGGGCCACAGATGCGGCAACAGCCATCAGTTCTGCGCCTCCGTCTCTGTGCTGGCTCGCGGGCTGGCTTGCGGGCTGGCTTGCGGTGTCGAATCGACAGCGCCCGGCGACGAGCTCGACTCTACGGCCGTGAACGCGGCGTCGAGGCGCGTCAGCGCCACTCCGAGGTCGCCCTCCGTGATGACGTACGGAGGCAGCAATCGGACGACGCGTTCTGCGGTCCGGTTGACGAGCAGGCCGCGCGCGAAGGCGGCTTCCACGACGGGTGCGGCGTCACGATCGAGCTCTAGACCCCACATGAGGCCAGCCCCACGCACATCAACGACCATTGGATGGCGTGCCGCGATCTCCCGGAGGCGCGTTTCTACCCGCGGCGCTAGTCGCTGGAGATGTGCGAGCAAGCCTCCCGCCGGCGTGGCCGTGTCCGAAGCTCCGGTCAGCGCGTCGAGGACGAAGAGCGCGGCGCGACACGCCAATAGGTTGCCGCCATACGTCGTACCGTGATCGCCATACGACACCGCCGAAGCTACCCGCTCCGAGAGCAGGGCCGCTCCGACGGGCATGCCCCCGCCCAGCGCCTTGCCGACCGAGACGAGATCCGGTTGCAAGCCGAGCGCCTGAAAGTAAAACGGGCTCGCGGTACGACCCAGGCCGCACTGGATCTCGTCTGCGATGAGCAGGGCGCCGGTTTGCTTGCAGACGTCGGTCATGAGGGCCGCGAAGGCGCTCGACAGCGGGCGCACGCCCCCTTCACCTTGTATCGGCTCTGCGATGATGGCGGCCGTTCGCTCCGTCACGGCGGCGCCGAGCGCCTGCTCGTCTCCAACCGGCACGAAGCGCACACCCGGGAGGAGAGGCTCGAACGGCGTGCGATAGTGCTCGTCCCAGGTCACGGACAAAGATCCAAACGTGCGCCCCGCAAAGCCATGCTCGAGCGCGACGATCTCGTGACGAGGTGTGCCGGCGGTGTGCCAATAGCGACGCGCGAACTTCAGACACGCCTCGACCGCCTCGGTGCCGCTATTGCAAAAGAACGCACGCGGCAAGCCAGAAAGAGCTGCAAGCCGGGCGGCCACCTGACCCTGGAGCGGATGGAAGTACAGGTTGGACGTGTGCGCCAGCGTCCGCGCCTGTTCCGATAGCGCGTCTGCGAGCTGGGCGTTGCCGTGGCCCACGGCGGCGACTCCAATACCGGACAGCAGATCGAGATACTCGTTTCCCTCGCTGTCGTAGAGCCGCACTCCCTCGCCACGCACGAAGACGACGGGCACACGGCGATAGGTCTGCACGATGTGGCGTGCTTCCAGTGCCCGGACGTCGCTCGCCGCGACTGGTGACGTCGAATGCTGTTGGGTTACTGAAGCCATTCCTGTCCGCTTTCTGATCCGCCTGAAAACATCTAGGTAGGGCCGCCTCGCCGAGGCGGCCGTGACGGCGCGGGAGGCTGACGCGCCCTACCTTCAGCGACGTAGGTAGTAGGAAGGGCGGGGCTCTGGCCCCGTCTCACCATCGGCACTCATGACACGTGTGCCTGGCGCCGTATCGAGCTCTTCATCGCGGCCGTCGATGATGCGAACGTCACTCACGCCTGAATCAAGCGCCGAGAGACATGCCGTGAGCTTCGCCACCATGCCGGCCGAGGCCGAGCCGTCCGCCATCATGGCGTGCGCCTCGTCGCCGGTGAGCGTCGCGATGGTCTCGCCGGTCGAGTCGAGCACGCCCGGCGTGCTGCCTGCCACCCAGAGCGTCTTTGCGCACAGGATCGAGGCCACGTGTGCAGCCAGCGTATCGGCGTTGATGTTCAACACCTGGCCACCGGCGTCCACGCCGAGGCTCGCCACGACTGGCACATAGCCCAGGCCGATGAGATCGGACAATAACGATGTCCGCGACTGGCCAATCGGCATCCCCACGAGGCCAAGGTCGATCAGGCGCCCATCGGTTGCTTGGTGCGGCGGGGCCTTCTCGGCGAGGCCCCATGCCCCATCGACTCCGGTCAAGCCCACCGCACGCGCGCCCTCAGCAACCAGCGCCGACACAAGGCGCGTGTTCACCAGACCGCCGAGCACCGCCACCACAGCGTCGAGCGTTGCCCGATCGGTCACGCGCAGCCCGTCCACCGCGCGTTTCGCGAGGCCGCGGCGACTGAGCTCGGCGTCGATCTCACGACCGCCGCCGTGCACCACCGCAAGCGGCGCAGATTGTGCGAGCCGCGCCAAGCGCCCCGCGAGCGCGGCGACACGCGCCGGCTCCTCGAGGAGCTCGCCGCCAAGCTTCACGACCTGCACTGCAGTCTCCACTTCGGTCTCCGGCGACGTCTCACAACAGGCCGTCGCACTCCGAAAACCCATACGCGAGGTTGAAGTTCTGCACCGCCTGACCGGCGGCGCCCTTCAGCAGGTTGTCGATACAAGCGACGACCGTCAGGCGTCGTGTCGCTCGGTCCAGCCGCCAGCCGATGTCGCAGAAATTCGTGTGCGCGACGTGCTTGATCTCGGGCAGACGCTGGTCTCCCGTCAAACGCACGAAGGCAGCGTCGCGGTATGCCGCCTCGTAGCACACCGTAAGATCCGCACCCTCGACGCCGGGCGCGACGCGCGCGTAGATCGTCGCGAGCAGGCCGCGGTCGAGTGGAACCAGGTGCGGCACGAACGTCACGGGCAGCCCCAGCGCCTGCTCCATCTCGGGCGCATGTCGGTGCGTGAAGAGCCCGTATGCGGCAACGCTGCCGTGATTCTCGGAGAAGTGGGTGCGTTCGCTGGGTGCCTTGCCTGCGCCCGAGATGCCCGATTTGGCGTCGACAATGACGTCGCCCTCCAGGAGGCCGCCCTTTGCGAGCGGACCAATCCCGAGCAGCGCCGCGGTCGGATAGCAGCCAGGGCAGGACACGAGGCGCGCCTCAGGCAGCCCGTCGCGCGCCAGCTCGGGCAGCGCGTACAGCGTGCCCTCGGGAAGCGGATCCGGTGTGCTCGGATAGAAGCGCTGCCGGACGACGGCGTCCCGAAGTCGATAAGCGCCGGAGAGATCGAAGACGCGACGACCGGCGTCGAGATGCGTCGGCGCGAGCTCAGCAGCCAAGGCTTCTGGCAGGGCGAGAAAGACGGCATCGATTCCGTCGAAGCTGGTCGAGCCGTACGGGGTCACCTCACCGTCCCAGATCCGCGCAAGCGCCGGGAGGCGGCGCGGGCCATTCGTTTCACCGGACGCGCTCACCGCCAGCAGCGCCGTCTGCGGGTGCCTTGCCAGGAGACGCACCAGCTCCTGACCGGCGTAGCCTGTCGCACCGACGATGCCGACACTGACCGAAGAGCGCTCTGTCATGGAATACTCATACAGGACGAACCCCAATAATACGCACGCCCCGTTGACAGTGTCAAGAAATATTCAGGTATCAAATGGGCCGTTCGTGTAGACTATGCGTTGGCATGTATAAACATGCAGGCAACGGCGCGCTCGGCGAGCGGCCTACACCGCATGTGGACGCGGCGGTAGGGCCGCCTCGCCGAGGCGGCCGTTCGATGTCGTTGCGTGACCTACAGACATGACCGAAGTCTCGGCCATCGGAGCCACGAAGGCCTTTCGCCAGGCCGTCATCCTGGACGTCGTCGACCGAGAGGTCGTTGCGAGCCAGGAACAGCTCAGGATGCGATTGCTGCGTCAGGGAATTGACGTCACGCAGGCGACGCTCTCACGCGATATAAAGGACCTCGGCCTCGTCAAACGGGCTTCCGACGGCGCGTACAAGCGCCCTGGGCCGAACCTGGTCGGAAGGCCCGACGCGGCGGAGGCGACGTTGCGTCGGACTGTCCTGTCGTACCTGCGTCGGCTCGATCGCGTGGAGCAGCTCATCGTGCTGCGGACGGATCCCGGACAGGCGCAGCCGCTCGCCCTTGCAATCGACCACGCCGAGCTGCCGGAAGTCGTTGGCACGATCGCCGGCGACGATACGATTCTGGTCATTGCCCGCGATGCGCGCCAGGCGGATCTCTGTGTCGCACGCATGAAGCGCTGGACCGCAGGTGGGTCGGTCGCGGAAGTGGATGGAGCAACCCCTGAGTAACCGTATTTCCAGACGAGTCCTTAGGTCTGAACAGTGAACCGTATTCTGCTTGCGCACGATGGCGACTCGCCGACGCTCGTCGCGATTCCTTGGCTCGCGACCCGGTACAGTGCTGAGGTCGTGACCGTCACGCTGGACCTCGGTCAGCCGGCCAATCTCGCGGACGTGCGAGAACAAGCACTGGCCGCGGGCGCGGCGCGCGCGCACGTGATTGATGCCCGCGACCGATTGGCGGAGCAGCTGGTGTTGCCGGCGCTTCGCGCTGGCGCGATCTCTCTCGACCACGAGGATCCGCTCGTGAGGCCACTCACGTCGCCGCTCGTCGCGTGGCTCGTCGCCGACGTGGCGGCCATGGAGCAGGCCTCCGCGATCGCGCATGGCGGCACGGCCGAGCGGGTGCCACGACTTCTCGCTTCGCGTACGGCCACGCCGGTGCTGCCGTCGCTCGCCGACGCGATGTCACCCGAAGAGCGGGCGCGCGCGGCAGCCGAGCTCGGTCTGGCAGACGCGGGTGAGGCTGATTGGCCGCGGAGTGCGTCCACGCTGTGGGGGCGACCAGTGTTCGCGACCGCCGGTAGCGACCAAACGGGCCGCCCGCCCGGCGCGGAAGGGGCGGTAGTACACGTGCCGACCGAGCGCGCTGTGGTGGAGATCAGCGTGCAGAACGGCGTGCCGGATGCGGTCAACGGCGTGTCGATGGCGTTTCTCGAGCTCATTGGGAGCCTCGACGCAATCCTGAGCGCCATGCCTGTCGATGCATTCGGCTGGCACGCGCCGGCGGCCACGGTCCTCAGCCGTGCGTTCAAAGCGCTCGAGTCCCTGTGCTTGTCGCCGCGCCTCCTCGAATTGCGGCGGTCGCTCGCACGTGCCTATATCGATCTTCTGCATGACGGCGCGTGGTTCTCGCCCGAGCGAGAGGCGATCGACGCCTTCACCGCGCGTGCGCTGGCAACGGTCAGTGGCTCCCTGCGCTTCGAGCTGTCGAGCGGCGACCTTCTCCTCCAGGAGGCGCGACCGAGGGTGGCGAGCCGGGGTGAAGGGGTGATGGAGGGTGTGACAGGGTGACCGGGTGAGGGGGTGACCGGGTGAGGGGTGACAGGGTGAAGGGGTGACAGGGTGACGGGGTGACAGGGTGACGGGGTGACGGGCTGACAGCTACAGCCGGTGCGATTGACAACCCCAATGAGTGCCGGGGATAACGATGCAAGACACCGTCCGAGCCCAACCGCCAGCGCACCAAATTACCCGGTCACCTTGTCACCGGGTCACCTTGTCACCCATCACCTTGTCACCCCGCTGAACCTGTCGCTGAAGCAGAGACCTTTCTATGCCTACTCTCTGGTCCGGCCGGTTTGCCGGCGAACCTGACGCTGCAGTTCTCGAATGGGGGGCATCATTCCGCTTCGACCGCCGCCTTTTCGAAGACGATGTGCGAGGCAGCCTCGCGTGGGCCGAGGAGCTGGCTCGCGTCGGTGTGCTGAGCGTCGAGGAGCACCAGGCGATTGACGATGCGCTTCAGGCCATGCTTGAAGATGGCCAGCGCGACGTGTCGTTTGTCAGCGGCGCGGACGAAGACGTGCACTCGTTCGTGGAACGGCAGCTCGTCTCGCGCGTCGGCGAGCGTGGGAAGCGCCTGCACACGGGCCGATCCCGTAATGAACAGGTCGCGCTGGACCTCCGAATGTACGTCAAGCGCAGGATTCCTGTCGTCCAGGACGCGATGCGCGCCTTGGTGGCGAGCTTTGCGGAACGCGCCGAGGACGCTGGTATGGCGCTCATGCCGGCCTACACGCACTTGCGTCGGGCGCAGCCGATACTCGAGGCCCACTATTGGCTCGCGCATGCCGCGGCGCTTCGCCGCGCGTGTTCGCGGTTCGACGTGGCTCGCGACGAGGCAGACGCCATGCCCCTGGGCTCCGGTGCCGTGGCCGGCAACTCCTACGGCGTCGATCCGGCACGGTTGGCCTCCCGCCTCGGCTTCTCACGCATCGTCGCCAACAGCCTGGACGCCACGGCAGACCGTGACTTTGTCGCTGCTTTCCTCCATGCGTGCGCCCTCGCCATGCTGCACGTGAGCCGACTGGCCGAGGATGTGATTCTCTTCAGCTCCGAGGAATTCGCGTTCTTCGATCTGGACGATCGCATTTGCACGGGCAGCAGCCTCATGCCTCAAAAGAAGAATCCTGACCCGATGGAGCTGGCGCGCGGCAAGGCGGGCCGCGTGATTGGTCGGTTGGTCGGGTGGCTCACGACGATGAAGGGCTTGCCGTCCGGGTACAACAAAGACTTGCAAGAGGACAAAGAAGCGCTCTTCGACGCCGAGGACACGCTGTTGGGCTGTCTGCTCGCGGCGCGTGCCGTCGTCTCGACCCTCCGTGTGAACCGCCAGGTCACGGGCACGGCGGCTTCCGGGCTTCTTCTTGCCACCGACGTCGCAGATTATCTCGTCAAGAAAGGGATGTCGTTTCGGGAGGCGCACGAGACGGTCGGCAACATGGTGCGCGAGTTGGTGGCCGATGGCCGCAGCTTCGACATGCTCGGCATCGACGACTGGCAACGCTTCAGTGGGTTGTTCGGCGCCGACATTGGCCAGGTCGTTTCGCCGCAGACCTCGATTGCGGCGCGCACAACACCGCAATCGACTGCGCCACAGGCGGTCGCAGCTCAGCTAGCCGACGTTCGTGCCTGGCTTGCCAACGAGTCGGTGCCGCATTAGCATACCCGTCTCACCCCACCGGTCCGCCTTCGCGGCTGCGCCGCTTCGGCGAGACAAGTCCGCTGTCGCGCTCAGTGCCTCGGCGAGACAAGTCCGCTGTCGCGCTCAGCGCCTCGGCGGGGCAAGTCAGGCGTGTCAGCCAGCCTGGGTTCTGGCACGCCGGTGTGTGTTCTCTTTCTTGCGGGGTTTCCCACGAGGCCGGCCTGATGGAAGCAAGTGAACCTTCTGCGCTTCTGCCCGGGCCGGGTCGATGGAGGAGGCTACAGCGATGCGTCGAGTCCTGAGCTTGAGCTCGGCTCTGATAGTAGTGTGTGCCACGACCATCCTTGCCGGTCAAGAGGCCGGCAACTCGAAGTATCCGGCGGCGTTCTTCTCGGCACTCGAATGGCGAAGCGTCGGTCCGCATCGGGGTGGGCGCTCGACGGCAGTCGCGGGGAGCTCGCGCACGCTCGAGTATTACTTCGGTGCTACCGGAGGCGGCCTCTGGAAAACCACCGACGGTGGTGTGACCTGGGAACCCGTGTCCGATGAGGCGTTCAAGACCTCGTCGGTGGGCGCTGTCGCCGTCGCTCCCTCCAACCCAGACATCGTCTACGTCGGTATGGGAGAGACACAGTTGCGCGGCAACATCATCCAAGGAGACGGCGTCTATAAGTCGACCGATGCCGGCAAGACCTGGACGCCCGTTGGGCTCGAAAAGACGATGGCGGTGGCGCGCGTCCGGGTGCATCCCACGAACCCAGAGATCGTCTACGTCGCGGCGCTCGGGGACCCGTATCGTGCCACGCCCGATCGAGGCGTCTACCGATCCACGGACGGAGGTCAGACGTGGGAGAAGGTCCTCTTCCGTGATGACAAAAGCGGCGCGGTCGATCTCGTGCTCGATCCACAGAACGCCAACATCGTCTATGCAGCGCTGTGGGAGGTGTTCCGCACACCGCACTCGCTCTCCAGCGGCGGATCTGGCAGTGGTCTGTTCAAGTCGACAGACGAGGGTGCGACCTGGACGGAGCTCACGCGCAACCCTGGATTGCCGAAGGGCGTCATCGGCAAGATCGGCCTGTCGGTGTCCGGCGCCGACAGCAACCGCGTCTACGCAATCGTGGAGGCCGAGGACGGCGGTGTGCTCAAGTCGGACGACGGCGGAGATACGTGGACGCTGATGAGTGACGATCGGAAGCTTCGGCAGCGCGCGTTCTACTACACGCGCATCTACGCCGATCCCAAGGCCGAGGACACGGTCTACGTGCTCAACACTGGCTTCTACCGTTCGACCAACGGGGGCAAGACCTACAAGACGATTCGCGTTCCGCACGGCGACAACCACGACCTGTGGATTGCCCCGGATGATCCAAAGCGCATGGTCGAGGCCAACGACGGCGGGGCGAACGTCTCCGTCACCGGCGGTGAGAGTTGGACGGAACAGGATTTCCCGACGGCACAGTTCTATAACGCGTTCGTCACGGACGACGTCCCGTACCACATCTGCGGCGCACAGCAGGACAACTCGACGGCGTGCGTGTCGAGCGCGCCACCGGGCCGCGGCCCAGGCGGCAGTGGGGGCGGCGAGGCTGCGCTCTATCCGGTCGGTGGCTGCGAGAGCGGGTACATCGCGCAGTCACCGAAGGATTCGGACGTCTTCTTTGCCGGGTGCTACGGCGGCACGATGACGCGCTATGACCGGCGCACCCGCCTATCACGCACCGTCACGGTTTGGCCCGACAATCCGATGGGCCACAGCTCCGGGGAGATTACGGAGCGATTCCAGTGGACGTATCCGATCGTCTTCTCGCCATTGGACGCCAATGTGCTCTATACGGGGTCGCAGCATCTCTGGCGGAGCACGGATGAGGGACAGAGCTGGCAGCGCATCAGCTCGGATCTCACACGCCATGACCCGTCGACGATGGAGCCGTCGGGCGGGCCGATCACGCTCGACCAAACCGGCGTCGAAACGTATGCAACGATCTTCACCATCGCCCCCTCCAAGCACGAGCCAGACGTCATCTGGGTCGGCTCCGACGACGGTGTCGTGCACATCACACGCGACGGCGCCAAGAGCTGGCAGGAGATCACACCGCCCGACCTGTCCGAGTTCGCGCGGATCAGCCTGATTGAGGCATCGCCGCACAAGGCCGGAACCGCGTACCTCGCCGCCAACCGGTATCAACGCGCCGATCGGGCGCCGTACGTCTACAAAACGGACGACTATGGTCAGACCTGGACGACGATTGTCGGTGGCTTACCACCCGATGATTTCGCACGCGTCGTCCGCGAGGACATCGAGCGTCCCGGCTTGCTGTACCTCGGCACTGAGCACGGGATCTACGTGTCGTTCGACGACGGCGGATCGTGGCAGGGGCTGCGTCTGAAGCTGCCCGTGACACCGGTGCACGGCATCGTGTCGACCGCGCAGGATCTCGTGATCGGCACGCATGGCCGGTCGTTCTACGTGCTCGACGACATCGAGGTGTTGCGGCAGCTGCGACCCGAGCTGGCGACGAGCAGCTTTCATCTCTTCACGCCGCGCGAGGCGATTCGCCGAGTCGACAACGGAGTGACCATCGACTACTACCTTGCGGAAGATGCGAAAGAGGTGAGTGTCGAGATCCTCGACGAGAGTGGTCAGGTGATACGCCGATACAGCAGCACGACGGCGAAACAAGAGAGCACCGACGAATCGGATACGGACGAAGAGGCTGCAGAGGAGCCGTCGGGATCGGAGACAGACAAGACCGGACAGGCACAAGACGAACAATCAGGTGCGGGCGCGACCTCCAGGTCGGGCGACTCGGATGAAGGCGAGAAAGAGAAACAGAAAGAGGGCGAGGAGGAAGAGGAAGAAGAGGAAGAGGAAGAAGAAGAGCGTGGGCCCGGAGCACCACCCGTTCGCGTGGGAACGAAGGCGGTCGTCAACCGCCTTTCTTGGGACATGCGGCATGAAGATGCTCGCAAGTTCGAAGGCCTCATTATGTGGGCGGGGAACGTACGCGGTCCGCTCGCGCTGCCGGGCACCTATCGAGTGCGCGTCACGGCAGACGGCCAGACGAAGGAAGCATCGTTCTCGACAGCGGCAGATCCCCGGGCAAACATGACGGCGGACGACCTGACGGCGCAATTCGAGCTGGCTCAGCGGATCAATCAGCGGGTGAGCGAAGCGCACGACGCCGTCGTCAACATCCGCCATGTTAGAGCGCAGATCGACGATCGCACGAAGCAGGCGGGCGACGCGAATCTGACGGCGGACGCGAAGGCGCTCGCGCAGAAGCTGACGGAGGTCGAGGGCGCGATCTACCAGTACCGCTTGAAGAGCAATCAGGATGCGCTCAACTACGGTATTCGGTTGAACAACAAGCTTGCCGCGCTGCAAGGTGTGGTGGAGAGCGCCGACGGGCGGCCAACGGCCCAGAGCGAGGCGCTGTTCGAGCAGCTCAGCGCCAGCCTGGATACCGAGCTTCGGCAGCTACAGACACTCATCGATCGTGATCTGACAGCTTTCAATCAGGCGCTCGAGCGACACGATCTCGACGCTATTGCGGCCGTGGCACCGGCGGACGAGGGCTCGGAGAAACGGCCGTAGGCGGATGAGCGCTTTTGGATGAGCAATTTGCATTGCAATTGTGCTCACATGTTGCTAAACTTAGCGTGCCCTACTTCTGAGGTTACAAGTCGCCTGCTGAAACGACGTTCACAGGCTCGCTCAGAAAACCTCAACCTGAGTACAGCGTGCAAAAAACGGAGTGTCCCGCTTTTTGCATCTAGGCTTTTCCCGCCTGCCGTTGTCTAACCGGGGGACTTGATGGAACAGCGCCGGCTTCGGCTCGGTGACGTGCTGGACGATTACTGTCCGCACGAGCGCCGCTTGAGTAATCACGTGATTGTCGCCATGGTCGGCGACGACATCATCAAGACTCGGTGCACGACGTGTGACACTGAGCACCCGTACAAGCATGCACGGGTGCCGGCCCGCCGTCGCAAGAAGGAGGAGCCAAAGGCGCTCTACAAGGAGGTGCTCGAGGGACTGACCGAGCAGCCGCCTGCGCTCCCTGCTCCAGCCGAGTCGTCGCAAGAACCGGTGACCGAGCTCGCAGATAGCGTCAGTGCTGTCGACTCTGCCGAGCGTGCCTCGGATGCCGTCGCCGCGGCGGCGCTCTCGCCTGAGAGCGACGAAACGAGCGCCGCCGAAGAGTCGTTGGACGCCGTCCCTCGAGAGGAAGCGGCCGACGAGGGCCCCCATCCCCATCACCGCGTGACCCTCATTCGCGCCACGCTGCCTCGTCCCGAAGGGCAGACAGGCACCCGCCAGCCGCCCGAGTTCACGATGCACCGCATGCGGAACGGCCCCACCAAGCAGGGCGGGCGCCGGGTGCGTGGCGGAGGCAAGGGCAGCGGCTGGTCCGGTGACCCCAAGCCTGGCGGTAAGGGCGGATTCAACGCGCGACCGTCCCGGCCGCGGGGCTCATCGCGACCTGACCGCGACGGCCGCCGCTCCCCAGGGCCGAGACGCTCCCGTTAGGTGGACGAGGGAGCGAAGGCTGTCCTCGATTTCGTCAGCGCAGTATCCAAAAACGCGGTATCCAAAAACGCGCTGTCCAAAATAGCAGTGTCCGAAAACAAGGGCTGTCCCCTTTCACGGAGCCCTTTTCGTATATAAGTGTGTTGCATGAGTGACTTGTCCGGTCGAACAGGTCTGGTTGTGGGTGTGGCCAACAAACGGTCGCTCGCCTGGGCGATTGCGCAAGCGGCGGCTCAGGCTGGCGCGCATCTCGTGCTGACGTTCCAGAACGCGCGACTCGAGGAGAACGTGCGCGAGCTTGCCGCGACCTTGCCACGGGCGCCGCTGCTGCTGCCGTGCGACGTGGCGAGCGACGAGCAGGTGGGCGCGCTGTTCGCGACCATTGAACAAGAGCTTGGGAGCCTCGATTTCTTGGTCCACGGTGCGGCGTTCGCCCCACGCGAGGCGTTGGCGGAACCGTTCGTCCAGACGTCACGCGAGGCATTCCGAATCGCGCTCGACGTGAGCGCGTACTCCTTGGTCACCTTGGCGGCCGGTGCGGCACCGCTCATGACCAAGCGTGGCGGCGGCAGCATCGTCACACTGACCTATCTCGGTAGCGAGCGGGTGATCCCGAACTACAATGTCATGGGCGTGGCGAAGGCTGCGCTCGAGGCCTCGGTCCGGTACCTGGCGGCAGATCTCGGCGCTGAGAACATTCGTGTGAATGCCGTCTCTGCTGGCCCGGTGAAGACGCTCGCCTCTGCGGGGGTCGCCGGCTTCTCCAGCATGTTGCAGGTGGCCCGCGATCGCGCGCCGCTCAAGCGCAACATCGTGGGCGCAGAGGTGGCCGACACGGCGCTGTTCTTGCTCGGTCACGAGTCGCGCGCTATCACCGGGGAGGTCCTCTTCGTGGACGCCGGATTGCACGCAATGGGCATGTAGAAACGACAACCTGGGCCAGACGCGTACTTAGCACGAGGGGTATCGATGAATCTAAGCCATCGTTTGGTGCTGGGATTGTTCGCGATCGCGATTACCGCATCACTTGCCGCTGGATGCGCGCAGCGCGTGAGCCGGCCGGCCGACGACACCACGATTCAAGTGCGAGTGACGACGGCGCTGCTCAACGATCCCGAGGTGAAAGGGTCCGCCATCAAGGTCGCCGTCACCAATGGTGTCGTGACCCTGTCGGGGCCGGTCGGTTCCAAAACGGAAGCACAGAAGGCGCTCACGGTGGCCCGCTCCATCTCCGGGGTCAAGAACGTGGAGTCGAAGCTGGCCGTGAAGTAGGTCCTCTGTGGTTAGTCGTGCCAACGCTCCGTGTGAATACGCGCCACGGGGATGCCGATCTGGCTGACCAGCCGTGCGAGGTCGCTCACAAACGTCGGCGAACCGCACAGAAACGCTTCGAGGTCTCGTGCGCTCGCCCCTAAGTGCTGGACGCGGTGCTCGAGAAGCGTGCGCGTGATCCGGCCGCGCTCACCGCGCCAGCGTGGACCTGCGAGCCGCGTCACGGTGAGCAAGAGCTGCAGACGACCTTGCCGTACGAGACGACGGAGCTCGTCGAGGTATGAGAACTCCGCCGTGCGCCGGGCACTATAGATGAGTGTCACGGGGGCCGGGTGGTGTCGGGCCAGCGCCTCACGGATCATCGAGCGGAGCGGTGCAATGCCGGTTCCGCCGCCGATGAAGAGGAGCGGGCGCGCATCCAGTGCATCGGGCAGCACGAACGATCCGGAAGGGCCCTCGACGTCCAGCTTCGCACCCGGCCGAAGGCCCGCGAGCGGCGTGCCCTCGCGTCCAGATCCATTCACCGCCACCAGGAACTCGAGACGCCGGGTGCGCCGCACATCGGCCGGCGCGCACGCGATCGAATACGGCTGCCTGACCGGGTCCCCGTGCAGCCCCATGACGACAGCCTGTCCCGCCCGGAAATGGAAGGGCGTGTTACCGAGATCCGCTTCCAGGATACGGGTGGCGGAGGTGGCGACGCGGATGCTCCGGAGCGTCAAGGTCAGGACATCAGACACGGGTCGCGCTGGTGGGGCCTTCGTGCTTCTTGTAGTAGTCGGACTGGTGCTCCTCGATGAGCGCCTTCATGCGTTTCGCGGCACCTTTCGTGTGACCCGTGCACACGATAGCGCTCGTGCCGCCGGTTGTCTCGATGTAGACATCGGAGAAGAGCAGTCTCGTGTCGATACGCACCGAAGCGACGTGGGCCATGTGGATCGAGTGTTCGTGGCGGCCAACCCAGCGCGGTGTGTAGCGCACCACGCTCTGTGGCGTGATGACCACCTGCGTGGGAAGCAGTCGGTTGCCCGCGCTCAGACGGCTTGCTCGAAATACCTGTCCTTCGTTCACCGGGCGACCCTTGATATACAGGAACAGCCACAACATGAGCAGACCGCCGCTGACGATGTACACCCCGACCAATATCAGCGGTAACGAAGTCGAATCGACCATGGTATCTCTCGCGAGCGACCCCTGACCTGTATCCCTTGATCCCTTGATCCCCTGCCAACTTAACGCTATCAGGTCTGGTAAGCTACTACCAGCCATATGGGCACCCTGACATCAGAGCTTGGGCATTGGCAGACACGTGTGTCGCGCAACCCGCTCGTCTACGCGGACGCCAATCTTCCGGCAGGCCTTGTCGGGTTCATGCGTGAACGTCTGGGCTGGGATGTGTTCTTCGTCATGGAGCACGCCGATCTCCGTCGTGCACGTGACAGCGAGCACTTTCGTCGTGCCCGCGAGATGCGGCGCACGCTCTTGACGCTCGACCGCGACTACTTCGACGATCGCCGTTTCCCACCCCTCGAGTGTGGCGGTGTGATCGTGCTGTCGGCACCCGACGAGCGTGCGCTCTCGTTGTTGCTCCGAAACCTCGATCGCCGGCTCTTTCGGTGCGAGCGAGGCAACACGGACGGTGATGTCCTGACGGCGCGCGACCTACCGCTGGTAGGCCGTAAGCTGCTCGTGTACCCAGGTAGCCGTTTGACGGCAGACGCTGATCGATGATCATCCTCGCAGGTCCGGATATCGTCCTACCAGATCGAATCGTTCGGAATGGCAGCCTTGTCATCGACGAAGGGCGCATCGTCGAGATCCGCGAAGGCGGTATACCGGCCGACCCCACCCGCCGTGATCTTCGCGGACATCTCGTGGTGCCTGGTTTCATCGACGTCCACGTACACGGCGTGGAAGGGCTCGACGCTCTCGGGCCGCTCGAATCGATTGGGGAGATTGCGGCGCGTCTCGTGAAGTACGGTGTAACCGCGTTTTGCCCCACCACGATCGCATGCGGCCCGCAGGATCTCGAGCGCGCCTTGAGTGCCACGCGCGCGGCTCGTCGGCGGCAACCCGAGATGCAGGGAGCGCGCGTCTTGCCGGCGCACTTGGAGAGCAACTTCATCAACCCGGACTATCGTGGCGCACAGCCGCTCGAGCACCTCTGCGAGCCGCCGTCGCCGACGGAGCGGCGCGAGGATACCGCCGGTGACGAGATTCTTCGAGTAATAGATGCCTACCAGCCCGAGGTTGGTATCGTGACGCTGGCGCCGGAGCTGCCGCATGCGCTGCCGTTGCTCGACAGGCTCGTCTCCCGCGGCATCCACGTCTCGCTCGGGCACTCCGGTGCGACGCTCGAGCAGGGGCGTGCAGGCATCGAAGCGGGCGCGCGGCAGGCCACGCACCTCTTCAACCGAATGCCGCCGCTCAATCACCGGGAGCCGGGCCTCGTTGGTGCCGTGTTGGAATCCGAGGATGTTGCGGCTGAGATCGTGTGTGATGGCTATCACGTGCATCCGATCATGGTGCGGACAGCCATTGCCGCCAAGCGTGTGCCGCGCGTGATGGTCATCACCGATGGCACCGCCGGAGCGGGGCTCCCGGTCGGCTCGCGCGTCGAGCTCGGTGGCCGGCGCGTGACCGTCCGTGAAACGGCCTGCTTCCTGGACGATGGGACACTCGCCGGGAGCCGGCTGACCATGGATGGAGCGTTTCGCTTCGTGGTACAGATACTAGGCCTTTCGGTGGTGGACGCGGCCCGGCTGTGCGCCACCAATCAGGCGGAACAGCTCGGACTTGCCGATGTCGGTGCGATCCGCGCCGGTGCGGTTGCCGATCTCACCGTGCTCGGGGCCGACTTGCAGGTTCGCAGCACCTACGTGGGAGGCCAGCTCGCCTACGCTGCTAATACTGTCGCCAGCTGAACCCTTGAGGCCGAAAAGGACGCCTCGCTAGGGCGCGGCCCGCAAGAACCTTGGGCTGCGTTCGACCGTCTACGTATTCGAGATGGGATCTGTACGGTTTGACTTCTCCCGCCTGCCGCTCGTGGCGACGCTTGCGGTCTCCTGGCTTCTCGTCGGCTGCGTGGTTCAGGTCGACTCGGAAGGTCAGGTCGCCACTGAGCAGGCGCGCTTCGAGGTCGACGGGATTCCGGAGGTCACGCTCTCCACGTTCAACGGCAGAATCGACGTGCGCGCGTGGGATCGGCCCGAGGTGGCAGTCGATGTCGAAAAGCGGGGCGCCACGTCCGAGCTGCTCGACGGCATCCAGGTCGTGAGCGACCAGGACGGCTCTCGCATTCACGTCCAAGTTCAGCGGTCGCCGCAGGGGACATGGGACTTCGTGGGCGCCCCTCAGAGCGCAAGAGTGACCGCCTGGGTGCCAGCACGGTGCCGCTTGGTGGTGCGCAGCGATGACGGATCGATCAGCGTGGAGGGGGTCGAGGGACCCATCGAGCTGCGCACCGCCGATGGCAGTCTGACCGCCCTGAAGGTCAAGGGAGACGTGCGGGCGCACACCGGGGACGGCCGGATTAAGATCGAGGATGTGGAGGGGCGCTGCGACCTGACCACCGGCGATGGGAACGTGTCCGTGAGGGGGCGGATCATGGATCTGAACGTTCGCACCGGCGACGGCTCCGTGACCGTGCGGGCCTTGCCGGGGAGCAGCATGAGAACCAATTGGAATGTCGAGACCGGCGATGGCGCTGTCGTGTTGATACTTCCTGCGTCGTTCGACGCGGAGCTCGACGCGTTTACCGGCGACGGCCGTGTCCGTATCGCCGGCTTGGTTCCGGAGCTGCGCTTCGACCGGGACGCCGAGGGCCGCGATCGATCTCGTCAATCACTGCGAACGCGTTTGGGTGACGGAGGACATCTGCTGAAGATCCGTACCTCTGACGGCTCGATTGCGCTCAAGTCGGTCGACTGATAGTCGCTCGTCACGTGAGCCGATCGATCACCCCGACCTCGAAGCGTATTCTGTGGGGTCGGTGAGCCCCGCGTGTCCGAATGCCTCCTGCCGCTCTCGACATTTGCTGCAGCGGCCGCAGTGAAGCCCACCCACCGACTTCATACACGACAACGTGAGATGGAGTGGCACGCCGAGCGCAAGCCCAAGCCGCAGGACGTCCGCTTTGTGAAGATCGCGAAATGGTGTCGAGATGGTGATGTCGTGGGCGAGACCGATCGACAGTGCTCGCTCGAGCGCGCGAAAGAACTGCGGCGTCGCATCCGGGAACGGGTTGCCGGCGAGCGGTCCAAGCGCGAGCTCGTGGATCGATGCGTGCGCACAGAAGATGGCGGCCTTGGTCAACAGCGTCACATTGCGGCCGATAATGTACACATGATCATCGGGCGTGTGATAGCCGGGCGGGTTGCCTTGAATCGCCCAGTGGGTGGGCGCATACACGTCTCGCATGCCCATGTCGAGCACGCGCGGCGACCGGATTTGACCATGGTCGGTCAATGCGGCCATGACATCGTTCAGACGACGGCGCTCTTCCGCTTCCCACGCGAGCCCAACGGAGACGTAGATCGGTTGGACCTCGCCTCTCTGCGCCTGGTGCGCGAGCAATACGACACTATCGAGACCGCCTGAGCAAAGTACGGCGATAGGCATGGATCAGGAATCGGACTCACAACTCAAAACTCACAACTGAACTCCACAATGCCACTTTCAGAAGGTCATTATCCACACATTGTCTTCGATCTGGACGGCACGCTGGTGGATTCGCAGCGAGATCTGGCGGACGCGGCGAACGCGCTCGTCAGCCGTTGCGGTGGCCGGCCACTGACGCTCGACGCCGTTATCAGCATGGTTGGGGAGGGCGCGCGGAAGCTGGTCGAGCGAGTCGTCGACGCCGCGGCAATCTCGGTCTCGACCGACCAAGCGCTCGAGATGTTTCTGGAGCTGTACGAGGAGCGTCTCGCCATACATACTCGCCCTTACGACGGCATGGTGCCCACGCTCGAGCGCCTTGGCGCGAATCGATGCATTTCCGTGCTGACCAACAAGCCGCACCGAGCCACCGAACGCCTTCTCGAGATGCTCGCTTTGGCGCCGTACGTTCGGTTCGTGGTGGCAGCCGATCATCGGTTTCCGCGAAAGCCGGCACCAGACGGCTTGCGACATCTCCTCGAGTGCGCCGGTGTCACGGCCGCCGAGACGTTGCTGGTCGGTGACTCGTGGGTCGATCTACACACGGCGCGGGCGGCGGGAACGGCCGTGTGCCTGGCGCGGTACGGTTTTGGGTTCGCAAACATTCCAGCGGACGAACGCATCGGTGTGCCCACGATCGACCGGCCGGGGGATCTCCTGCGGGTGGTGACAGGGTCAGGGGGTGGCGGGTGAGGGGGTGACGGGGTGAGGGGGTGACAGGGTGAGGGGCGCGTCGATACATCGGGGTCGAAACGGCGCGACCCACGTTGTTCGATGTGCTTGCCTGAAGAGCCGGCTGACTGGTGGCGCTCACCCCGATCTCCAAGCAACCCCCTCACCGTGTCACCCGGTCACCGTGTCACCTGGTCACCCTGCCGGGGCGCGGCTACGAGACTTCGACGAGCAGCTTCGACGCGGCGCGCGTACCGAGCGTGATCTCTCGACGCTCCTTGACGCTCACCCGCACGCTGTCCGAAGCGTTGTCACGCGCTTCCACCTGGAGGTGCTGACCAGGTTTGAGGTCGCTCTGCTCGACGAAACGAAGGAAATCTGGATCCTGATCGAGAACGCGGATCACGGTCGCCCGCCGGCCCAGCGGGCAATCGAGCAGCGTGTGATATTCGCGATGGTCGAGCGCACCCTCGGCGCTTGGAATCGGGTCGCCATGCGGGTCGACCGATGGCCGGCCGAGCATTTTGTCCATCCGCTCGATGAGCTGGTCCGACACCACATGCTCGAGCTGCTCTGCTTCGTCGTGCACGTCGGTCCAGCTCATGCGCATCACCTGGACCAGGAAGAGCTCGATGAGGCGATGCCGCCTGAGTACCATCGCGGCGAGCCGAGCGCCTGCCTGCGTCAGCCGCACGCCGGTGTACGGCTCGTAGACCACCAGGCCCGCCTCTGCCAGCGCCTTGACCATCGTTGTGGCCGTCCCTGGCACGACGTTCAGCGCTGCGGCGAGCTGACCCATGGGCACCAGATCCCGCCCATCGGGCAGATCACTCTGTCCGTGGTGGATCGCCTTGAGGTAGTTTTCGACCGTGCTCGATGGCAGCATGACGGTTGACGCGGTCACAGCGGGCCGCCGAGCGGTCTGTCAGCGGCCCCTTTATCCTAGCGAAAAGATGACCCCTCCCTCCACTAGCACGCCAGCACGGCGCCCCTCGCTCCGCGATGCGTTGTCCACTCCCGATCGCAAGCAACGATATGTATCGGCCCTTTTCCAACGGATCGCGCACCGCTACGACCTCATCACGGTCTTGCTGTCATATGGGCGCGATCGCCGGTGGAAGGCCGAGCTCGTCGATCTTGCCAACGTTCGACCTGGGGAGAGAGCGGTCGATCTCGCCTGCGGGACGGGCGACCTTGCCTATGGCCTGGCGGCGCGCGGCGCGCGGGTGGCTGGCCTCGACTTCGCACCGGAAATGACGCGATTGGCGCGGTCCAAGGCGCGCCGGTCGCCCCTCGACCCTTCGACCGCGCTCAGGGTCGACGGTGAGCGAAGTCGAACCGTCGACTCGCGTCGCTCGCTCGGGGCTTCGAGCGTCACGTTCGTGGTCGGCGATATGCTGAAGCTGCCGCTGCCCGACGCCAGTGTGACGCTCGTCACCGCCGGTTACGGGCTGCGGAATGCAGCAGTCTTGGACACCGCCCTGGCCGAGATCTATCGGGTGCTGGCGCCCGGCGGCCGGATGCTCGCCCTCGACTTCAACCAGCCAGCCAACGCTGTTGTACGCGCTGTGTATTTGGCGTACCTCACGATTGTCGGCTCGGTCGTGGGTCTCGCGCTACACCGTGACGCCGATACGTACCGCTATATTCCTGCGAGCCTCGCGCGCTATCCGGGTGCCGCGGACGTGGCGGCGCGCATGGCGGCACTCGGTTTCGTCGATACTGAGTGGCGGCCCCTCCTCGGAGGGTTGATGGCCATCAATATGGGACGTAAGGCGCCATGACGAGTCCCGAGGCCTTCGCTACGAGTGTCAATTCCATGAGCCTGGGCCTTGAGAGGCCGGCCCCGGCAGCAGGTAGGGAGATATGGATTCTGGTGAGATCAAGAAGCGGTTACGACAGACGGTTGATCGTGTGCGCCGGGAGTCCGTGTCGCGTCGCCAGGCGATTGATGACGCGCGGCGCGACTGGGAGGGCGTGCTCGAGCAGGCGACGCCACTCGTTCGACAGTTCGTGCAGGCGCTGCGTGCCGAACGCGTCGCGTTCACGCTGGGGACGCCGGTTGGCGCGCTCCGGCTCGACGCGGATCGAAGGCCCTCCGACTACATCGCGCTGTCGCTCGATACGGCGCGCCGCCCGGCAGCGGTCGTCGGCCAGATCAGCTACACACGCGGTCAGCACGTCGTCGTGAGCGAGCGCGTCGTCGCAGAGGGCGCCGCCATTGCGGCGATCACCGAGGAGCAGGTTCTGGCTTTTCTGCTGGAAGCTGTCGTACCGTTCGTGGAGTGATGACCAAGACCACAAAGGAGTGATCACGTGCGCGCAAAACTGGCACAAGGGGCGATTCTCTGTGGAGCGATGATCGTCGGCATCCCTCAGCCCGGTTGGACACAGGAGCCGCCGCCCGGCGGCTCGAGCGAGGAGGCCGAAGGCGGCGTGGTGCGACAGCTCGACCGCGACGTCGTCTCCGCGACCGGTGAGGGCATCGTGCGGGCGGCACCAGATCGAGCACGGGTCACGGTGACCGCTGAGGCGCGGGACCGCGTTCCTCGTGCCGCGCAAGAGAAGAACGCGCAGGCGATGACTGCGTTGCAGGCGCGCCTCGAGGAGCTCGGCATTCCGTCGGACGCCGTTCGAACGACGAGCATCGACCTACAACCGCAGTACGACTATGCTGACGGCAAGCAACGGCTTCGAGACTACGCGGCTCGTAACTCGATCGAGGTGCGCGTGGACGACATCGCGCGACTCGGTGAGATCATCGACGCCGCCGTGACATCCGGCGCCACGGAGGTGAGCAGTATTCAGTTCGAGCTCAAGCAGCGAGACGCGCTGGAGCGGGAGGCCTTGACACAGGCGGTGGCCGATGCGCGCGCGCGCGCCGAAGCCATGGCTGCTGCCGCTGCCCGCACTCTCGATCGCATCGTTCGGATAGACGACCAGGTCCGGCCGGCCACGCCCCCGCCGATGCCATTTGCGGCTCGGGCGCGCGAAGATGCCGTGGCGGCCGCGCCGCCAACGCCCGTCGCGCCGGGCGTCATGGAGATTCAAGCCAGGGTCTCGCTGACCGCGACGCTCAAGTAGGCCCGACCTTTTAGGTCGGGCGTGAAGAAGCCCGATTTGGAACGCATGAGCGATCCGATCTTACTGGCCCTGATTACCCTGCTCGTTGGCCTGCTCTCGGGAGCAGTTGCCGCCGCACTCTTTCTGCGCCGGGCGGCGGCGGCCGAGGCGCGTGCCGAGACGATCGACCGAGAGCTCCAGGCGCTCGAAGCGGAGGTCGCGGACTTGCGCGAGCGACTCCGTACCGCAGAGCATCACCGGGCGGTGGCGGAAACGCGGGTCCAGGAAGCCGCGCGGCAGATGCAGCAGCAGGAGCGGTTGCTCGAAGAAGCGAAGGCGCGCCTGGGAGACGTGTTCAAGTCGCTGGCCGCGGACGCGCTAGACCGCAGCACGCAGGGCTTGCTGCAGCTTGCCGAGGAGAAGTTCAAGTCGCTCAGGGAGCAGGCGGCGGGCGACCTCACGCAGCGGACGGATACCATCGCCGCCATCATCGCGCCGCTTCAAGAAGCCGTCGGCGCCTATCAGAAGGAGGCGCGCGAGCTGGCCGAGCGCAGCGCAACGCGATTTGGCAGCGTCGATCAGCAGCTTCAACAGGTGATGACGACGACGGGCCGGCTGTCGCAGGAGACCTCACGCCTCGTCAACGCGCTCAGGCAGCCGCACGTGCGGGGGCGCTGGGGTGAGATTGCGCTACGACGGACGGCAGAGCTCGCCGGCATGATCGAGCACTGCGACTTCACCGAGCAGGAATCCCTCTTCCACGAGAACGGCCGCATCAGACCGGACATGGTCGTCACCTTGCCCGCCGGCCGGCAGATCGTCGTCGATTCGAAAGTGCCCCTCACGGCGTATCTCGAGGCGCTGGAGGCGCCGAGCGAAGACGCGCGGCGAGAGGCCTTGCGGCGCCACGCGCAGCAGATCCGCCAACATGTCACACGCCTTGCGGCCAAGGAGTACGCCGATGCGCTGAACGGCCTCGAGTTCGTCGTGCTCTTCATTCCGAATGACTCCTTCCTCGCTGCGGCGGCGGAACAAGATCCGGACGTCATCGAATGGGCGCTCGGGCAGAAAGTGGTGATCGCGACGCCGACGACGTTCATTGCATTGCTGAGAGCGGTCGCCTATGGCTGGCGGCAGGAGAAGATGGCAGAGAACGCCGCACGTGTGAGCGAGCTCGGACGCGAGCTGTCAGAACGCATGAGCGTCCTCGTGGAGCATCTGGGCAGCGTGGGTGGCGCGCTTGGCAAGGCGGTGGATGCCTACAACCGGGCCGTGGGCTCCCTCGAGTCTCGCGTGCTGCCGTCGGCACGGAAGTTCGAGGAGCTGGGCTCGGGCGGCAGGCGGTCGGTAGCCGAGCTCGAGCCAATCGAGTCGGCCGTGCGGACGATGGCACCGCCCGAGCTCGATCTCGAGCCGCCAGAGCCGGAAACGCGAGTGACGAGTGACGAGTGACTCGTCACTGTCTTTCTCAGAATCGCCACTGTGTTCTGATCTGCACGTTCACGCCGGGGGCGTCGACGCCTGATCCGTGCCAGCGGTAGTTGCGGTCCGTCACGTTCTCGGCAATGACCGTGAGGTCGAGGCGCGACGTGAGGCGCACGCCGGCGCGCAGGCCGAGCACCGCAAAGCCGGGCGTCGTCGTGTAGAGCGGCACCGCTGTTGCGTTGCCGAGCAGGCGCGCTTGCACTGCCGCCAGCGTTTCGCCAGTCGCGACGAGGCGGTCGTCGCGAACCAGGCCCAAATCGGTCGCCGTACCGGTGAAGAAGGCGGCGATGTCATCGGCGGTGCGGCGGGCGCCAATGCGAGCGTCGCCGAGGTCGCCGCCGCTCAGACGCGTCTGTGACCGCGCGAAGGTGAGCGTGCCCTCCGCCCAGAGGCCACGGTTGGTAGGTTCCCACTTGAGCCTGAGCCCGCCCATGGGTGGCGGCATCCGGCGAAGGACGTTGTCCGTCTCGATCTCTCGGCCGTTGGCCAGCGACCACCATCCGCCGGCGAGCCAGGCGGGCGCGAGTCGTACCTGCAGGTCTGCCTCCACGCCCACGACGCGTGCCCGATCGACGTTGACGCGTGTCACGAGCGGTCGCGGATCCTGAGCGATGATCGCACGACCAGCCTCGTCTTGCCGAATGACCGTGTAACCGGCGAACGTTTCGCCCACGACGCTCGTCGGGAAGATCGCCGTGCGACGCTGGATGATGTCGACGAGCTCGAGATCGAACACGAGGACCGACGCGGTGAGGCGTGAGGTGCGCACCTTCATGCCACCCTCGAACGCATAGCTCGATTCCGGTCCGAGTGGTTCGACCTGAGCGTTCGTGGCCACCGCATCCGTGCCGTCGTCGGAGCCGATGAGCGCGCCGACACGCGCGGCGGCGGTTGGCGCAATCTCGAACCCACCGCCGCTGATGCCAATCGCTCCCAGGTCGTAGGCGTTCGCTGCGCGGAAGCCTCGTCCAATGGACAGCGTGGCGTTGAGCGCCTCGGTCACGCGCCACACGGCGCCTGTCTGAAAGGTCACGTCGCTCATCGTGACCGAGTCTGCCGTGACACCGAGCGAGGGATCCTCGGGGACGCGAAACGAGAAATAACCGGCTCGCACGCCACCGCGGAGGCCAAGGCGCCCGTCCAGGAGATCAACACTGTCCTGCAGGAAGAAGCCAGCGCTCGTGTACCGCGAGCCATCCGGAATCTCGGGACGCTCAGGGCGGCGGCTCGCGGTTCCAGGATCTTCGATGATCCGGCTGGCCCCGATGAACTCATCGAACAGCTCGCCGCCGACGGTGACGCCGTGACGTCCTCTCACCAGCCAGGTGCCTTGAGCCTGATAGCCGAGCGCCGTGACCCTGCCGGTCTCCCGCTCGATGTCCGTGTCAGGGTCGCGTTGCTCGAGGCGGTCGTCCTGTTGCCGATTGACGGAAATCGTCGCCTGCACCGCATCGAATGGGCCCGTTTGACTACGCTGCAGACGGACGTATCCGAAATCGAGCCGCTGCGGGTCGAATTGGCTGCGGAAAAGGCCGTCCCCTCCAATGATCCGGTCATAGCGGCTCACGTTCGACTGCGTCTCGTGACCATACTGGAGCTCGAGGTGCGCGCCGCTGCCGATGGGGAACGTGCCCGCGATGTGTCCGCCCGACTGATCGAAACCGGTGTCCGGCAGGCGCGTATAGAGCTCCTGGGACGACACGCCCAGAAAGCGCGTCAAAGCTGAATGGGAGTCCTCGCCGCGGCCGGGGCGCAGGTCTCCGACGCGGCGGGTTGAGATGCCGCCGCGCAGCGCCAGCGACGGCGTGCGAAGATTGGCAAGCAGATCGGCGCCGATGCTGCGGTCGGCCGAGCCGCCGAAGAGCTGCAGGCTGCCGGCGGTGCGCGTGCCGGAGGGCGAGATTTCGGGGCGCAGGCTCAGGACGTTCACCGTGCCCCCGAGGGCGTCGCTGCCGTACTGCACGGAGGCGGGCCCCCGGACGACCTCGATGCGTTGGACGAGCGACGGATTGATCCAGCCAAGGTATTGCGTGGCGCCGGCGCGGAACGTCGAGGTGTTGAAGCGCACACCATCGAGGAGGTACACAATACGCTGCGCGCTGAACCCGCGGATGAACGGGGAGCCCTGGGCCGTTGTGGTCTGCTGCACCAGGATGCTGGTCTCCTCTCGTAAGGCCTGTGGAAGAATCTGTAGCGGCCGCGTGTCGAGCTCTTCGCGTGTGGCAACGGAGACCGCGTCGGGGACGTCGAAGGTTCGCTCCTGCTCGCCCCGGGCGGGCGTCACCGTGACTTCACTGGTCAGGTCGGCCAGGGACAGAACCAGGCGTACGAAGCCGGAGCCGCGGTTGGTCAGATCGACCTCCACGCGGCCTGCACGCAGCAGCTCGGCGGTCGCGTCGACGCTGCAGCGCGCTGCCGGGAGGCGCTCCAGGCGGAACTGGCCAATCGCGTCGGTTCGAGCCCTGCGGCTCACATCCGCGCAGGTGACGGTGACAACGGCTCCGGCGACGGTACCTCCAGACGGGTCTTCGACGATGCCCGCCAGCGCGCGTGCGGCGGGGGGAGACGCGGCATCTTGCGGGCCGAGACCGAGCACGAGAAGGACGAGGAACTGTGTCATGGGGTTTTCGGCCGTTTCGAACGTTCGGGTATTCTACCGACAGGGCTGGCCTTCCGCCTTCGCGCTTCGCGCTTCGGCGGACGAGTCAGCCAGGCCGATCCACGATCGAGCGATGAATACGACTGCAGGACAGCAGGTGCAAACACGGCGGCTTGCAGCGTCCTCGGCGGCGCTGGCGAGTATCCGCGCGCATGGCCAGACGACCTACCCCCTCGAGTGCTGCGGCGCGCTGGTGGGCCACGGTGATGCGTTGGAGGAGGCATGGCCGCTGCCCAACACGAGCGGCGAGAACCAGCAGCGTCGCTTCCTGGTCAGCCCGGCCGAATATCGTGCTCTCGAACAGAGAGTCCGTGAAGCCGGTCGAGAGTTGCTCGGCTTCTACCACTCGCACCCGGATCATCCAGCGCAGCCCTCGGTGCACGATCTTGCGGCGGCATGGCCTGGTTTCGTGTACGTGATCCTCTCGGTCCGTGACGGGGCGCCGGCGGAGCTGACGGGCTGGCAGCTGCGGGACGACCGTTCCCGATTCGACGAGGTAGTTGTTGAGAGTCCTTAGTCCTTAGTCCTTAGTCCTTAGTTCTTGGTCCTTAGTTCTTGGTGCGCCTATGGCCTGGTTGCTCAGCCGCACCAAGGACCAAGGACCAAGAACCAAGGACCGCTAACGAGGCAGAACGTGGCACACAAAGTTCATATTCCGACCCCACTCAGGTCCTACACGGACCAACGCGACATCGTCGAAGTCGAGGGCACCACGGTTGGCGAGGTGCTCGCGAATCTCGCCACGACGTATGGCGATCTCCGCCGGCACCTCTATACGGAGGAAGGAAAGCTGCGGAGCTTCGTCAACGTCTATCTCAATGATGATGACATCCGGTATTTGCAGAAGGAGGAGACACCGGTTCGCGCCGGTGACTCGCTGAGCATCATCCCGTCGGTGGCAGGCGGCGTCGAGGCTGTGACGGCATCGCCGCCCGTGGAGCTGCCCGCCCTCTCGTCGGAAGAGATCCAGCGCTACAACCGGCACCTGATCATGCCGGAGGTCGGCATGGACGGCCAGCGAAAGCTGAAAGCCGCTAGTGTGCTGTGCATCGGCGCGGGTGGTCTCGGCTCACCGGTAGCGCTCTATCTCGCGGCTGCAGGTGTTGGTCGGATCGGTCTCGTGGACTTCGACGTGGTCGATCACAGCAATCTACAGCGGCAGATCATCCACGGCACGCCGGACGTGGGTCGGCCAAAGCTCCAATCCGCCAGAGAGAAGATCCAAGCGATCAATCCACATATTCAGGTTGATTTGCACCAGACGCAGCTGTCATCCGCAAACGCGCTGGACCTCTTCGAGCCGTACGACGTCATCGTGGACGGAACGGACAACTTCCCCACTCGCTATCTCGTGAACGACGCCTGCGTGCTGCTGGGGAAGCCGAATGCCTACGGCAGCATCTTTCGCTTCGAAGGGCAGGCATCTGTGTTCGCGGTGAAGGGCGGCCCCTGCTACCGCTGCCTCTACCCCGAGCCGCCGCCGCCGGGTCTCGTGCCGAGCTGTGCGGAGGGTGGCGTGCTCGGCGTGCTCCCGGGCCTCGTGGGTCTCGTTCAGGCGACCGAGGCCATCAAGCTGATGCTCGGCGTCGGTGAGCCGCTCGTTGGCCGGTTCTTGATCTACGACGCCCTCGGGATGCGCTTTCGCGAGCTGAAGCTGCGGCGCGATCCGGAGTGCCCCGTCTGCGGCGACAATCCAACCGTGAAAGCGCTCATCGACTACGAGCAGTTTTGCGGCTTGCGACCGGCGGCGTCTGCCGCACCGTCGCCTACGACGTCAACGGTTCCAGAGATCACCCCGGAAGCGGTGAAGGAGAAGCTCGATCGGGGGGATGACTTCGTGATTCTCGACGTGCGGGAGCCGCATGAGGTGCAGATCTGCCGTATCGACGGCTCGGTTGTCATCCCGCTAGGCCAGCTTCCAGGCCGCGCGCAGGAGCTCGACCGAGGCCGAGATCTCGTCGTTCACTGCCGATCAGGTGCGCGCAGCGCGCAGGCTGTGACGCTTCTGCAGCGGCAAGGCTTCGACAAGGCGGTCAACCTCAAGGGCGGCATTCTCGCCTGGATCGACAAAGTCGACCCTTCACAGCCGAAGTACTAAAGGTTCAAGGTTCGAGGTTCGAGGTTCAAGGTTTACGGTGAAAGGGCCAATGCTGGAGGTTTCCTTCGTTGCTCCGGGGCTCTTCGAGCTTCGCCTTCGAACACCTCAACCCCCCCAACCTCGAACCTCGAACCTCAAACCTCGAACTTTCCACCGGTTACTTGACCCGCCCGGTACCAGGGCGTACCATGCTTCTATAGCTCGGATAGCCGGGCTGGCACCATGTTCAGGCTATCGAAGAAGGCCGATTACGCACTGATTGCGATGAAGCACCTCGCGCTCAGTGACGAGCACGCCTCGGCGAGCGCGCGTGAGATTGCAGGGCAGTACGACATTCCTGTCGAGCTCATGGCGAAGGTTCTCCAGCGGCTGGCGCGTCGTGATCTGCTCGTCAGCCACCAGGGCACTCGCGGGGGCTACACGCTTGCACGCCCAGCCAGCCGGATCTCTGTCGCGGACATCATCGAGGCTGTCGACGGCCCAGTCACGATGACCGCGTGCTCGACCGACGACCACGATTGCGAGCAGTACTCGAAATGCAACGTGCGCGATCCACTGTGGCGCATCAAGGATCGCATCCTCCAGGCGCTGGGTACCTGCAGCCTTCTCGAAATCGCACAAGACGCCATTCCGCTGATGCCGACGAGCCCTGTCACGGTCGTTCACCGCGGTACAGCGCTCAAGTCACCAGTCATGAGTCCTAAGTAGGATTCTCGGTAGGGCCGTCTCGCCGAGGCGGCCGTTACCTCAGGGGCTCCGGTAGGCGCGTTCGGTGAACGCGCCCTACCATTGGGAGCGCACGCCATTTTGAATCTCATCTACCTCGATGCGCACGCGACGACGCCCTGCGATCCGGCGGTCGTGGAGGCCATGCAGCCGTATTTCGCGGAGGCGTTCGGCAACGCCGCCAGCCGCCACCACGCCTTCGGATGGCGGGCACGAGAGGCGGTCGACGCCGCCCGCGCGGAGATCGCCGCTCTCATAGGCGCCCACCACAAGGACATCCTCTTCACGAGCGGTGCGACGGAGTCGAACAACCTCGCCTTGAAGGGCGTCGCCGAAGGACTCGGTCTGCGCGCCGAAGGTGGTCGTCACATCGTGTCGGTTGCCACCGAGCACCGATCCGTGCTCGATTCGTGCGCCGCGCTCGAGGCCCGCGGCGTCCGTGTGACGCGCTTGCCCGTGCAGCCGGATGGGCTATTGGTCCTCGACGATCTGCAGGCAGCCATCGCGTCCGACACTGTCATGGTGTCGGTCATGGCAGCCAACAATGAGATCGGTGTGCTGCAGCCGCTCGCAGAGATTGGTGCGGTCTGTCGTGAGCGCGGCGTGCTCTTTCATACCGATGCGGCACAAGCCGTCGGCAAGATCCCAATCGACGTCGATCGGATGCAGATCGACTTGCTCTCGTGCACGGCACACAAGATCTATGGGCCCAAGGGCATCGGCGCGCTGTACGTGCGGCGCCAAGCGAAGTCGGCACTCGCAGCGCAGATGCACGGCGGTGGCCACGAGCGCGGCTTGCGCTCCGGCACCCTCAACGTGCCCGGCATCGTCGGCTTCGGCAAAGCGTGTGCGATCAGTCGCAGCAAGATGGGGGAGGAGAGTGAGCATCTGCGCCTGTTGCGAGATCGGTTGCTGGCGGGGCTCGAAGCGGCGATCGCTGACTTGCAGGTGAACGGCTCGATGGAGAAACGGTTGCCGCACAATCTCCATGTGAGCATCCCAGGTATCGAGGGAAGCGCGCTGTTTCTTGCGCTTGACGACATTGCCGTGTCGCCTGGCGCGGCGTGCACGACCGCAAGCGCCGAGCCGTCGCATGTGCTCGCTGCCCTGAGCGTGAACGAAGATCTCGGGCGCGCGTCGATTCGATTCGGCCTCACGCGCTTCACGACGGCGGAGGAGATCGAGTACGTGATCTCACGCCTTGCCGGACTCGTGCCTCATCTGCGTGCGCGACAGGCGGCGCTCCGGTAGTTGTCGTCAGTCGCTCTCTCGGATCTTCGCGATCTTCCCGTCGCGCTCGTCGCGGAGCCGCTGGATGTCGCGCCGGTACTCTTCGTCGAGTCGCGCCCGTTCCGAGGACTCCCAGACGCGCGCAAGCGCTGATTGATGAAGAATCTCGAGCTCAGCTGTTTTGGCGCCATAGAACTGGCGGATATCGAGAATCGAGGCGCGCTGAGCCTCGCTCAGCGGTCGGTCGTCCATGCCTGCCTCGGCATCTTTCTTCCGCAACCGTGCCATTGCAAGCTCGTAGGCGCTTTTCGGTCCCTCTTCAGTGCTCATTGGTCGACACCTGAGGTACAATTCTACTTAGAGGTTTACGGGAGAGCCAAACAGTCTGCGGAACAACTACCGTCGTTCGCGCAGGCTCGAAGGCCCCGCCGGACGAACTTGGACGACCAGCATGATAGCGATCAGCGAGAACGCAGGCAGGCAAATTCGTAAGCTCCTCGAGAAACAGGGAATGTTGCACGGCGCCCTGCGGGTCGGTGTGAAGGCCGGCGGCTGCTCAGGGTTGAGCTACATCTTCGCTTGGGAAGAGGCGCCGCGGCCCGATGATGAAGTGTACGAAGGGCCACACGACACGCGCGTCTTCGTCGATCCGAGGAGCCTCCGTTTCCTGGCCGGCACGGTCCTCGACTACGATACGAGCCTGCTCAGCAAGGGGTTCGTGGTCGAGAATCCAAACGCCAAGGCGAGCTGTGGCTGCGGAACGTCGTTTTCCGTGTAACCTTCATCCACGAGGCGCCGCCGAGCGTCTAACCGATTATGCGACCCTTCGCGCTCGGTTTGGCAGCTGTGCTAGCGGTAGTTCCGGTCACGGTCTCGCAAGCACAGCAGGAGCCGGATCCCTCGTCGTCCGGCTCGAACGGTGCGCCAGCACCTCGCAGTACCCGTAACGATTCTCAACCTCTCTCGCTCGACGTGGACCAGCTCGGCCTGTCATTGGGGCGGATCAGGCGCGACCTCGAACGAAACCCCACCGCCCGCGAGACCTTCGACGGCCAGCGGCTCCGCGCCTATATTCAGGTGTATGGCGTCGCTCCGCGAATTCGGCTCTTCAACGAAGGTGAGTCCACCACCACGCCAGCCCCATACGGCGCTATGACTCACAGCGAGTTCCTGGATCTCGTGACACCGCGCGAGTTCCGCTCCCCGGCAGCCAACCTCTCGAACGTCGGTATCGCCATCACCAGCTGGGCGAAGAAGAGGGCTGCGGAGAAGAAGAAGAAAGAGGAGCGGGAGCGCCGCGAGCGTGAGCAGTGAAAGGTAGCGCGCGCTCGCCGAGCGCGCCGTGACGGACGCCTCGGCGCGGCGTCAGAAGGACGGCCCGAATCCCAGATGCCAGCGCGAGCCGTCGCGTCCCGTTGCAAAATCGAGGCGAACGGCAGCGTGACCTCCCACGCGATACCGTACGCCCGTGCCGACCGAGCTTCGGAAGCGCTCGAGCCCGAAGGCACCCAAGGCGGGCGCCACCTGTCCGACATCCAAGAACCCCACGAGCTGAAGCTTGGGATGGACGTCCCACCGGTGCTCGACCGAAAACGCCAGCAGATGGCGATCGGTGTAACGCGAGACCTCGTATCCGCGTAAGGATTTCCCCCCCAATCGCGGCATCATGAAAAATGGTATCTCTGCGTCCGTGCCGCCCGCCGTCGACATGACCTGGCCGTGCAGCGCGAGCACGTGTCTGGTGGTCCCCGGAATGGCGATGAACTGCCGCAGATCCGCGTCGAAGCTGGCGAACCTCGCGCCGCTACCACCAATTCCCTCGTAGTGGGTCAACGACGCTCTATACCACCCGCCGTGCCGCGGCGCCTCGGCGACGTCTCGAAGGTCCACGACGGCGGCCACGCCGGTCTGCATGAACTGCGTGGTGCCGACCAGCCCAGGAACAGCCTCGTCGGTGAAGCGCTCCTCGATGGACGGCAGGCCCGGTTGGCGGCCTCGGCTGAGGTCATGATTCAGGAAACCGGCGGTTCCCTCGATCTGCAGCCAGGGTCGTGGCGCCAACGCTGCGACCAGGCTGACGTCGGTCATCCGATGTGAATAGCTCGTGTGCATCGACGCCGACGAGGCTTGGCCGAAGCCGAAGAAATCCTCCTGAGGAAGATCCGAGTACCGAAGACGTCCTCCTAGCGTCAGGCCACCGGCACCCAGCGGACGAGAGCTCAGGCTCAGCTCGCCTTGCAGGTAGCCCTTCACCGAGAAGAGCATCTCGGCCTGGGCCCGGGCACGGCCTTCGAAGATCGATTTCGTGTATGCCTGACCCAAGGCCAACCCACCGCCGCTCACAATTCGCCCCGCTCGGGGTGTCCAGCCGTCACCTGCCTGATTGACTTGCGACAGAAGCGGGCTCAGCCAGGAAGGGCCATGCCCCGCTGGTCGGCTGGCGGCCGCGGTCGTGGACTGCTGATCCTGAGGGCGCTGGTCACCGCCGTCGTCTGGCCGGGCGGCGGGCGTCGTCTTCGATTCGCCGCTGCGCGATGAGGGATGCGCCGCGCTGGCCGGTTGGGCCGCAGCGGCAGTATTCAGGCCGAGCGACGCAAGCATGGCGCACGTGCACGATGCCGATCTACAAGCTTTGATCATGCTCTTCGAGCGCGACTCGGCGACACGTCGCACGTCGCTTTGCTCACCAATGGACTTTTATAAGCTACGGGAATACTGGCAAAGTTGCAAGAGCTGTTTACCCTATATTCTTCCCCCACCTCGTCCATCTGGACCTTTCCTCTGACCCCATTTTCAAGCTCGTGCCCCAGCTTCGTGAACGTCGTCGAGGACATCCGGCCCCTCACGCTCTTCATCCATCTTCCCGAGCTCCCCGGCACATGCCAAGGCCGAGCGGAAGAGAATTGGTCCCACTATCTCGTGCAGCGCGATGAGCGCCACGGTAAGAGTGGCCAACCGATCGCCCCAACCAGGGAATTCCGAGGCTACGAGGACGGCAAGGCCGAGTGTGACCCCCGCCTGCGACACGAGGCCCATCCAAACCATCCGTGCTTGTGGTGACTCGAGGCCAGCGACGCGGCAGCCCAGGGTGGTGCCCCCACGGATGCAGACGAGACGGAGCAGCGAAACCGCAATCGCCAGATAACCGATTTGCGCGAGCGCGGCCAGTTGCAGGTTTGCCCCCGCGGCAGCAAAGAAGATGACGAGTACCGGAAGGGCGCCGCGCTCTATGGCGTCCCGAAGCGCATCTCCCTGGGGCGGTGCGATGTTTTCGACCACCAAGCCGGTCGCCAGCGCCGCGAGCAACGGCGCGAAATGCAGTGCCGAGCCAAGCTGACTGAGTAGAACGCACACGGCGAGCAGCACGACCGTCAGCTCATGGCCTACCCATCGTAGATACAACGCGAAGACGGATCCGACCAGCGCGCCGAACGCGAGCGAGCCAAAGATCTCCCACGCCAGCCCCGAGACGAGCCCGGCTCCGACGGCGGGCGTTCCACCTAGTGACCACCTCACGGCCTCGGAAGACAGTGTGAAGAGCAGGATGAGCATCAGGTCACCGAGGATGACCACGGCAAGAACGAGCTCGGCAAGTGGCCCGCGAGCGCGACCCTCGGCAATGACCGCGATCGTCACGGTTGGCGAGAAGGTCACAGTCACCGTGCTCAAGAGCGCGGAGAGCGCAAGGCGCTGTAGCGTGTCCGCTTCGGGAACGAGCGGAAGCCACGGCCATGCCGCCCAATACGCCACCCAGAGACCGGTCCACATGACGAGGATGGTCACGCCGCCCATCTTGAGCATCGCCTGGAGCTTGGGGCGCAGGCGGTGGAGGTTGAGTTCGGTACCGGCGACGAACGCGATGAGCGCCACGGCGACACCGTTGACGACCTGCAGCTCCCGGGCCATCGCACTGTTGATGACCTCGCCGAGATAGGGCCCGCAGAGGATGCCGAAGAGCAGATAGCCCGTGATGCGCGGCAGCCGCAGGCGCCCGAAGATTTCACCGGCGAGCGCGGCGGCGATGAGCGTGAAGCCGAGCGCGAGGGCCGTGCCTCGGGCAGCCATCTGCGCCGGCAGTACCCGATTCGTGATCAGGTACGTGACCGACGACACGATTAGCAGTGCAAGCAGCCGGTTCATGCGGGCGTCGTCTCCGTGCGAATTGGAGCGTCCGGCCTTTCGCTCTTCGTGGGTACCAGCACAATCGCGAGCGCCTCACTGGCCAGCGCCGCGGCCGACGTGGCGGTGATGATATCGGTTCCGCCCACGGCTCCACCCATCTGGTGAACGTTGAGGGCAAAGGCAATGCCAAGCAAGCCAGGCGCGATCAGATACGTGCCCAGATCCCCCGGTGTGACCTCCTCCCGCAACCGCGCGGCTACCCAGCCGCCAGCGAGCTTGCCCGCGAGCCGGAAGAGCACCAGCGGTGCGAAGAGCCAGATGGCCGCCATGGTCAATCGGCAGCTCGCTCCGGCGACCAGGAGCATCAAAACGATGAGCGGATGCTGGAACTTGCGCAGGCTCTCGCGGACCATCTGCTCGGCACGCCCTGGCATCCAGGTCCAGAACAATCCGGCGGCCATGCCTGCCAAGAGCGGCGACCCCGACAGGGATGCTGCGCTCCCGCCGAGCAGGACCAGTGTGCCGACAATGAAGACGCCGCGCTCGGTATTGCTGTGCGCCCGCTCGAAGAGCAACCAACCAGCTACCGCAATCGCCAGGCCCGCGAGAGCGGTGCGCCCGGCCGACATCAACGCGTCTTTGACAGGTGCGGCCCCCGTCGAAGCGACCAGGGCGATTGCGACGCCACCGATCAGGATGGGCAGGGCATCATCGAGGTCCGCGATGCGCGTCGCCGTGCGATGCTTCTCGTCGGAGGAGCTCTCCACCGATCCGGCAGACGAGGCTGCCGCACAGATGCCCAGCGTCAACGCGACCAGCGCCGGCGGCAAGAGAAGAGGCATCCCCCACTGCACGAGGAGAAACCAGAGCGCCGCGGCCACGAATCCAATCGTGATGAATGACTCGATACATCCGGCAACCAGCAGCGCTCGGTCGCGCGCCGACGGCAGCTTGAGCGCCGTTCCGACGAAGACACCAAGTGCCGCGAGGCCGACCGAGACGACCACGTCGAGGTGAACCAGCACGTTGCGCGACAGCAGGCCCAGGAACGCCGGCCCCAGCACCACACCGAGCGGCACGAACACGACCGCTGGCGCGATGGCCGGTGCCAGTCCCAATGCGCCGCGCCGGCGCAACAGCCCCGAGAGCAGCGCCCGCAGCGGCTGCCTGCGCGCCACGATGCCGACGTCGATTGGGTCGGCGCCACCGATTTCACGCGATTCTTCGAAGGGGCGACGCATATTCAGTGGTCAGTGGCCACTGGCCACTACTTTGCGAGTGCCAGCACCATGAACTTTCCGCGGCGCTCGACGCCGACGATGAGTAAGCGCCCGGGCTTGGCCTGCCCGTAGAGACGTTGGACGGTACTTGGCGTGGGCACAGATTCGCTGTCCATCTGGGTGATGAGATCGCCTGGCGCGAGCCCTGCGTACGCGGCAGCACTGCGTGGGAGCACGCGCATGACCTCAGCACCGAGCCCGTCGGCTTGACGCATCACGAGACCGAGACCGGCTGGGGCGGCGGCGGAGGCTCCGCCTTCGTGCGCGCGAACCGTCGCGTCGACCTCCAATTTCCGACCTCCCCGCATCAGCGAGAGCTTGACGGGCGTCCCGGGCCGCATGCGTGCGACCCGCGTGCCGAAGCCGTCTGCCGAGTAAACGGTCTCCCCCCGAATAGCCCACACCACATCGCCAACCCGAACGGTCTTGGCCGTGGGGCCGGTCGGATCGACGAACGCGATCACGACGCCGGACCGTGCGCCGGTCGCCATCGCCAGCGCCGGTGTCAGTACTTGCGCTGTCAGGCCGAGGTCGCCTGTCGTGAGGGAACCGCCCTCCGCCAGCTGATCCGAGACGCGCATCAGCGCGTCCGCGGGAAGAATCGCCGCACCCCCTTCAGTGTCGACGATCGCACCGGCCAAGCGCCCGTCGAGGGCGAAGACGAACGAGCCGATCGGCGCCGCGCCCGCTCCACCCAGCGCCAGCAGGGCGGTGTTCCACCGCAGGTCGCGAACGGGGTCCGTACGCCCCAAGAACAGCGGCCTCAGTGTCGGGCCACCGCGCGTGCCCTCCGCCGCTGCCACATACCGGGGTGTGTCGAGCGGCGCGCCGCTGTCCCACACCGAAATGACGGCAGCAGACTGCTTGGCTACCTCGAGTAGAACCACGCCCCGGATGGCGTCGGTGCTCACGATGGTTGGCACCTCGCGTGAGCCAATCATGCCCTGGACGCGTGCGCCCGGCGGCAGAACGGCGATCGCACGATCGTCACGAACGCGCAGCGCAGGCACGAAGCGGGGCAGATCGACTGCTGGTGCGCGCCAGGCGAACGGCTCGAAATCGTCGCGCGTCTCACCCGGATCGACGCGCAGCGTGACGAGCAACGGGAGGGCGCGCGGCCCGAGCCGCTCGATGGCGTTGGCCAGCTCCTCGTAGGAGGCGGTGGCGGCCAGCCGAGCGAGCGGTTGTGTAGTGGCATCGCCGGTCGGTTCCGGCGCTGGATACCGGAAGCGCGCCAGGAGGAACAGCACGACAATCGACACGACGAGCGTGGTGGCGAGCAGACGGGTCTCTCGCGTGACGCGCTGAAAGGAGAGCCGCGACATCGCCCGAGCATATCCAGCGCTCCACACGCCATGCAACCGCGATACCCTTAGTCACATGTCACGCCGGACGCGCCTGCTGCTGGGGCTGTTGGCTCTTGGTGCGTTGATCGTCATTGGCGTCGACGTGCTGCGCCAGACCCGCAATACGCCGCCACTGCTCCCTACACTGCCGGCCAAGTCGTTCAACATCGAAGCTCCGGAGACGCGGCGCGGACTGGACAAGACGCCGCTCGTTTACCAAGCGGAGTTCATCGCGCACCTCGCGGAGGGGCTGCGGCCGTCGCTGGTTCTGGCGACGCCCGCAAGCGGAGCGCCCAGCGGCGGCGTTGTCTTGGCACAAAGCCTTGGCGTGCTCGTCGGCGCGACGAGCGGGAGCGAGCGCTGGACCGTGCAAACGCTCGACGGCAGGGTCGCGCGCGCCACCGTCCGAGGACGCGACCTCGTGCACGGCGTGCTCCTGCTCACGCCGAACGAGCCGTTCGACGTTGCGGGAGTGGCGTTGGCCCGCCAAGACCCGGACGAGCTGGGGCCGTTTCTGGCGATTCAGCCGACTGGGGGAACGGCCTCCACACGCGTCATTGCCGCGCCCGGCACGGCATGGCAGCTCGGGACACGGCTTCGGCAAGATCGCGTGCCGGCAGGTGCCACGGTCGTCGACCTGGACGGCGGTCTGGTGAGCTTCATCGCCTCCGGCGTCGACGAAGCACAGCCACTCGATGTCGAGCTGCTTCACGAGATCCTCGATGCCCTCGGCGAGGGCGGCTCGCATCGTCATCCCTGGATTGGTGCCGACCTTCAAACCATCGACGAAGCGCTCCGGCCCCTGTTTCCCCTGGGGCGCATCGTCGTCGTTCACGTGGACCCGGGCTCGCCGGCCGCCGAGGCAGGTTTGCAGCCGGGTGATGTGCTGCAAGGGGTCAGAGTCGGCGACGCGACGCTCGACCGAGCCGAGGCGGTCGCCAATGCGCTGCCGGCCGCAGCCAGTCTCACACTCCTGCGTGCGGGGTCCGACGAGAATGCTGTGGAGATCAAAATCGCGGATCTTCAGGTGCCATGGACTTTCTTGCATGATGACGCGGGCGTTGACGTCACGGAAACCGTCGGCGTGGCCGTGCGCGTGCTGCCGGGCAGCGACGCTGCAACCGCAGGGCTCGAGACCGGCGACATCGTTGAAATGGTCGACAAGCAACCGGTCATGACTGCAGCGGACCTCGCTCGGGCGCTCGCCGAGGGCGGACAACACCTGGTGACGGTCCGTCGGCGCGATACGCGTCACTTCATCGTCCTCTCCGGTCCCGCTGGCGTGACGGGAACGAAAGGCGCGAACGAGGCGGAGGACGAGCGATGACGGTGAGAGCCCGGCTGCGGCAGTGGCGCCGGCGCGTACAGGTCGCCTTCCTGCGGCTGACGGGATTGTCACGCGTGGCCGAGGAGAACTATCTGCTCCTCGCGGCCATCGGTGTCGGGATCCTCGCAGGCCTGGGCTCGGCTGCGTTCATGTACTCCTTGCGGGGCGTCCACCACCTGTTCTTCGATTCCTTGGCAGGACGCCTTGGCGCGCTCGGCCCGTCTGCCGTCGTACTCCTTCCCGCGCTCGGTGGGCTCATTGTTGGCCCCTTGATCGCTCGGTTTGCACCGGAAGCACGCGGGCACGGTGTGCCTGAAGTCATGACGGCGGTTGCGACGCGTGGTGGTCGTATTCAGGGCCGCGTCGCTGTCGTCAAGACGGCGGCCTCGGCGATCTCGATTGGCTCGGGCGGATCGGCCGGCCAAGAAGGCCCGATGGTGCAGATTGGCGCCTCGCTGGCCTCCGCGCTTGGCCATCGCCTCGGTATTCCCGCGGAGCGCATGCGCACGTTCGTGGCCTGCGGCGCCGCGGGCGGCCTCGCGGCGGTGTTCAACGCACCGATCGGCGGCGCCATTTTCGCGCTCGAGGTCATCACCGGCGAGCTGACCCCGGCGTTTGGCGCTGTCATTCTGTCATCCATCAGTGCCACGGTGGTCTCGCGCAGCCTGTTCGGCAACTATCCCTCGTTCGTCGTTCCGCGGTACGACGTCGTCAGCGATGTGGAGATGCTGTTCTACGCCCTGCTGGGACTGTTGGCCGGGCTCGCCGCGACCGGCTTCATTCGGACGCTGTACGCGCTCGAGGAACGCTTCGATCGATGGGAGCTGCCAGCGTGGTCGAAGCCCGCTCTTGGCGGCTTGATGGTAGGGATCGTTGGCCGCTTCGCGCCGGATATCTTCGGGACCGGTAGCGAGACCATCCAGGGTGCGACATGGGGCACGCTCGGCCCGGCGTGGCTGCTCGCGCTCCTGGTCCCGCTCAAGATCGTCTCGACGTCACTCACGCTCGCCTCGGGCGGTTCGGGAGGCGTGTTCGGCCCGTCGATGTACATCGGCGCCGTGCTGGGTGGCGCCTTTGGCTGGCTGGTCCACTTGGTGTTTCCAACGGTCACCGCCGGGAGCGGCGCATACGCGCTCGTGGGGATTGGTGCGGTCGTCGGCGGCACCGCGCTGGCGCCGCTCACCGCGATCATCCTGCTCTTCGAGATGACCGACGACTACCGCATCATCCTGCCCTCCATGCTGGCGACCGTGGTCGCCATTGTCGTGACGCGCCGTCTGGTGGGCGAGTCCATCTACACGCTCAAGCTTCGCCAGCAGAACATCGCGTATTACGCCGGGCAGGAGCTCGAGCGCGTGCACGCATTCACGGTCGAGCAGGCGATGCGCAAGAACTTGCCCGCTGTGGCGCCCAGCACGAGCGTGCTGAGCGCCCTGTCGGTGGCGGTGCAGGCACGCGCACCGGCGCTACCAGTGGTCGACGCCGAGCACCGTGTCATCGGCGTCGTCAGCATGGACCAGCTCTCGGCCGCCGCGGTTGCAGAGAAGCGTCCGGCGTCGCTGGATGCCATCATGACGCGCGCCAGTGAGGCGAATATCCTGGTCTCCGACCGATTGGTCACGGCCCTCACGCGGCTGAGCGAATCCGATTCCGACGCGCTCGTCGTCGTACGCAGCGAGACCGACGCGATGCCTGTTGGCGTGGTCTCACGGCGGGATGTCATGCGCATCTACGAGCGGGTGTTGCGACGAAGATGAACGGCCACTCATGAGAAAATAGCCCAATGAAGATAACCGTGGCACATAGCCCTGATTCCGATGATGCTTTTATGTTCTACGGCCTCGCGTCCGGTGCGATTGATACCGGTGATCTCGAGGTCACCCAGGTCCTTGCCGATATCGAATCATTGAATCAGGCGGCGCTCGAGGGACGCTACGAGGTGACCGCGGTGTCCTTTCATGCCTACGCCTATCTTGGCGATCGGTATGCGTTGCTACCGCATGGCGCCAGTATGGGCGATGGCTACGGACCGATGGTCGTGACTCGCGCGGAGGCAGCGTCTCGGTTGGACGATTTGGAAGTCGCGATTCCCGGCATGCGCACTTCTGCCTGGCTGGTCCTCCAGATGTATCAACCTGGCTTGAGGCATCGCGTGCTACCTTTCGACCAGATTCTAGAAGCGGTTCGCGATGGCAAGGTGGACGCCGGTCTGCTCATCCACGAGGGACAGCTGACCTACGAGGAGGCCGGCTTGCGTCAGCTCATCGATCTCGGTGCCTGGTGGAGAGAGAAGACCGCCGGCTTGCCGCTGCCGCTCGGATGCAACGTCATTCGTCGCGATCTCGGTCCTGACAACATGCTCCGCGTATCCAAGCTGCTGCGTGACAGCATTGCGTACGCGCTCGACCACCGCACGGAAGCCATCGCGTATGCGGAACAGTTTGGTCGCGGCCTCGATCGCGAGCGCACGGACACCTTCGTCGGGATGTATGTGAACGATCTGACGCTCGACTACGGTGAACGTGGGCGCGCCGCGGTGCAGCGCTTCTTCGATGAAGCGTGGGCGCTCAGGCTCATTCCGCGTCCGGTTGAGACCGCGTTCGCTGAGTAGTGGGTGCCATGATATCGGAGAACACGAAACCGTCTCGTTCGGCGGTCTCGCCAACCGCGTGCGGCACCGCAGTGTGGAACATCGGACCAGCGTAGGCGAAGGTGTGGAACTCGCCTCGCTCGCCGCATGGGTCTATCGTCCCCGCATCCGAAAGCGCCGATAGGAATGCGTCATCGTACTCTCGGCCCGCGAGCGATCGCGGCACGGCCCGCGGATCAAGGCAGACGATCCGCGCGCGAAGCCCAGAGTCGAGCATCTCACGCGCCAACTCGGTGGTGTCGCGACCCCACAGTGGAAAGATCGGCGAGAGGCCGCTGCCTGCAAGTTGCCGCTCGCGATACTGCTTGACATCCTCCAAGAAGAGATCGCCAAACGCGACGTGCGTGAAGCCGTCCGCCACGGCCGCACGAAGCGCCTCACTCATGCGCGCCTCGTACATGTCATTCGTGCACGGCCAGGGCAGCGGCACGAGCCGCAGTGGCAGGCGGGCCGCGGCGGCCTGTGCTTCGACGAGGACCCGGCGGACACCGTGCATCGCGACCCGCTCGAAGGCTTCGTTCAACGTCGTGAGCAGCCCGCCAATCTCGAGCCCGCCCTGCTCACGCAAGACGTGCAGCATCCACGCGCTGTCCTTGCCAGAGCTCCACGACACCAGCACACGGGATCGACTCATCGGAACGCCCCTGGATGCAGGACCCGCGCAAACTGCTCCGCCGCGAACGGCATGCGCGGTCCCGGTACTACCAGCCCATCGTCATAGAGCAGGTAAATGCGATCGGTGCGCACGGCCGGTATGCCGGACAGTTTCGACCAGACGCGTCGCTCGCGATCCATGGTTGCGGCGTCCGGCTTGGGGCCGCCGTGAATCTCGAGAATGACGTCAGGGGCACGCGCGAGGATCGCTTCGGTCGTGGCTTGAACGCTCTCTCGCGGAACGTCCCCCATCACATCGTCACCACCGGCGAGCGTGAGGAGCTCGTGGAGGAAGCCCCGGGCGGCGCTGACATAGATGCCGCGCAGCGTGAAGGGCTCCCGTGCAATCACGAGCAGCGTGCGCGGCCGCGGACGGCCCGCGACTCGCCGACCAATGGCAGCAAGAGCGGTGCTGATCCGGACTGTCGCTCGCATGGCCGCCTCGTCGTGGCCAGTGCGCACTCCCAACAGGCGCATCGTGTCGAGCGCATGGCCAATACCGCCATGGCGGTAGCTCAAGGCGTCGATGCCTGCGCGCTGGAGCTGCCGCTGCAACTGTTCCTGACTGCCGTAGGTGACGACGAGATCGGGCTCGAGCGAGAGGACACGCTCGAGGTCGGGATCGACCAGAGCGCCGACCCGAGGCAGCTGCTGAACCGCCCCCGGATAGTGGTCGAAGCTACTGACACCGACGACCTGCGGGCCCGCCTCGATCGCAAACAGCATCTCCGTCACGGCTGGGACGAGCGAGATCACTCGCTGCGCCGGCCGAGCCGAGGTCGTCGAGCTCGACTGCGGGCTTGCCTCCTGCCTCGCTTCAAAGAACGGGCCCGGCCGCGCCGGCTGCCTGCTCGTTTGTAGCCACCAGAGGCCGCCTGCAACCGCTGCAATGAAGGCAACGAGGAGAAGGCCCGCGACCGTCACCCGACCGCGCTGAGAACGATTCACCACCACGTTGTGCTCACTGAGGTCCCTGGTAAGCTCGTCGTACGGCACCGATGTTGGCAGGGCTGACCGCCTCCGCCACCGTCGGGTCCCGTCGGGACCCGACAAGCCAGTGCTGGCTGGCGGCCCGCCGAAGCTTTAGCGAAGGCGGAAGGCCTGCGCACGTACCTGCATCATCATCGTGCCCGTCTGAACAGGAGCCATAAAAAGAAGGGGCCACCGATGACCGCCGTGATGATGCCGACCGGCAGCTCCAGCGGTGCCATGATCGTCCGCGCAACCAGGTCGCAGCCGACGAGAAACGCCGCACCGAAGAGCGCAGCGCCTGGCAACACCAGCCGATGGTCAGACCCCACGAATAGCCGAACGACGTGCGGGACGACAATGCCAACGAATCCTATAGGACCTGCCAGCGACACCGCGGCGCCGGTGGCAATCGACGCGCTGAAGAATGCCAGTCGTTGTACGCGGAGGACGTCGACGCCGCGCGCAGCGGCGCTTTCGGATCCCATCGTGAGCAGATTCAGCGCTCGCGGCATCCACAAGAAGATCACGAAGGCCGCGGCGATGAGCGGTAATGCCACGACGATCGGCCCATAGCCGCTGACGTCGAGGTCTCCCATGAGCCAACGGAGCGTCTGCACGGTCTCGGCCGGGTCCGCACGGTACTGCAGAAAGAGGATGATCGCCGAAAAGAAGGCGTTCAGCGTGACGCCGGTCAGCAGCAGGACGTCGGTCGAGAAGCCGCGGTGCCGGGCGCTGGCCAGCGCATACACGATGGCCACCGCGCCCACCGCTCCAGCAAAGCTTGCCAGCGGCACCGCGGACACTCCGAGCACCAGGATGGGCGGGGCGAGGAGCATCGCCGACATGGCGCCCAGCGCGGAGCCGGCGGATACGCCCAGCGTGAACGGCTCGGCCAGCGGGTTTCGGAGCAGCGCCTGCAGCATCACCCCCGAGCCCGCCAGCGACGCGCCGACCAGGCCGGCCGCGAGTGTCCGCGGCAGGCGTGCGATGAAGAAGATCTGAGCATCCACGTTGCTCGCGAAGGGGACCGAGCCGTCCAGGGCGCGCGTGAGGCTGATCGACGTCGATCCAATCAGTGGAGCGAAGAGCTGCGCGGCGAGGGCCAGCGCACCGAACCCCCCGTACACCAGGAGCGCGCGTCGACGAAGAGAGAAGGCGACGGTCGTCACGGTCCGCTCAGGGCAAGCGGCACTACCATCAGGTGGCCAGCGTCTGCGTGATACCGAACGTCCACTTCGACGCCATAGAGCGCCCGCACGTTGGCTGGCGTGAGAACCGCGGCCGTCGGCCCGCTGGCGAGCAGGCGCCCGTCGCGCAGCAACAAGAGCTCCTGACACACGCTTGCCGCAAAGCCGAGGTCGTGGGTCGTCAGGACGAGGGTGGTCCCGCGCTCCCGATTCAGACGCACCAGAAGGGCGGCAATTTCGAGTTGATAGCGCAGATCGAGTGAAGACGTCGGCTCATCGAGCAGCAATAGCTCGCCCACACGACTTCTGTTTCCCGTCTCCTGATTCCCGAACTGCGCGAGCGCGCTGGCGATCACAACGCGCTGCTTCTCACCACCACTCAATGTGGCGAATGCGCGCGCCTCCAGGTGCGCCGTGCCGGTCGCCTCGAGCGCCGCGCGCGCCATTGCCACATCCTCCGGCCCTTCGAGCTCGAATGCATCCAGATGAGGGTAGCGACCCATCAGCGCCAGCTCGAGCACGCTGAAGCTGAACGCCGGATGCGTTTCTTGCGGCACCACCGCGAGCCGGCGTGCCAGTCGCCGTCGCGAGTAAGCGGCAAGCGGCAGCCCGTCTAGCGTGACCGCGCCAAAGGTGGGTTTCAGAATGCCCGCGAGCAGCTTGAGGAGCGTGCTCTTTCCCGCGCCGTTTGGACCAAGCAGTCCGAGCACGCGACCAGACTCGACCGTGAGCGAGACGTCTGTGACCACGGGAATCTCGCGATAGCCGAATGAGACGCCTGCAGCTTGCAGCATCAACGTGTTCCAATATCGACACGCACGCCCATGGTCAAGCTGCGACCGAGCGCGGGAAAGCCGAGAATCTCTTCGTACTCTCGATCGAACAGGTTCGTGAACCGCCCCAGCAGGTCGACGCCGCGCCAGAGCGTGAAACTTGCGCCCGTATCGAACACACCGTAGCCGGCCGCGCTCAGGGTACCGCCGAACGCACCATTCGTGGGGTCGACGTCCAGCAATTCACCCCGAGCATCGAGGCGTGCGAACGCCGCGACCCGGCCGGCAGAGTACACCATGTCGAGAAAGCCTCGATGCCGTGGGCGTCGCGGCAGGCGGTCACCGACGTTGAATGGGGACGGCGCCTCGCCGCTCGAGCCGTCGGACGCGAGGATAGCGGAGTCGAGCCATGTGTAGCCCGCGCGGACGGAAAACCCCGCGGAGGGCCGTGTTGCCACCGACAGCTCCACGCCATGGGCCCGGGCGTTCGAGATGTTATCGGTCCGGAATTGGCTCGCGTCTTGGAACGAGCGGCCCACCGGAATGATGAGGTCGTCGTAGCGATTGACGAACAGTGCGGCATCGATGACGAGGCGCCCGCCGGCGAGACCTTGCTCGATCCCGACATCGGCGCTCCGACTCCGCTCCGGTCGCAGGGCCGGGTTGTCGGTAAACGCAATCTCGAACGCGTCGGGCGGCCGAATCCCGGTGCCCGCGCTGCCTCGGAGACGCGTCCAGGCATCCGGCGATGCGTGGACCAGGTACGAGAGCGCAACCTTGGGATTGACCGACACAAGTGTGTCCGTGTCAAAGCCTGGCCTCGGCTCGAACGGGTCGTTGCTGCCTTCGAGCCGTTCGCGATGGAAGTGATCACCGCGAACGCCCGCGGTGAGCGAGACGGGACCAGTCGTCCAGCGAAGCTCGCCGAAGAGACCCGTCTCGCGCCGATCGACATCCACTGGCTGACCGGCGCGGCCGGTGATGAAGGAGCTACCGGCGCGCTCGAGCTGCATCTCCGCGCCGGCGCTGAGCGCCAGATCTGCGCTCATCACATAGTCGCTTTGGAGGCGTACGCTTGTGAGTCGGTTGTCCGAAGCGGAAGTGCCAAATGGGCTGACGAAGCCGCTCGCGCGCGCGCTCATCGATAGCTCTCCGCGGGTTCTGAGCGCCGGCGTCCAGGCCCGCGATGCCGCCACCGCCGCGCCGTACGTGTCGTTGTCGCCGCGCGAGATTCGGTCGATGCCGGGATAGGTCTCATTCGGATCCGACCCGTAGGGTCCCGGAAAGCCGCGCTCGTTCTCACCCCAGTGTCCCACGAGCGTCACCTGATCCCGGCGCGTGTGATAACTCCCGCTTGCGGTCAGCATCGTGCGCGTGTAGTCATCGTTACTCACACGCTCGCCGGTCGCCGGCGCCGTGCCGGTGAAGCCGTCGCTCGACTGCCGCTCCACGCCGCCGCCCCAGCGCCACGTGCCTACGGAGCCGGCCGCGTCGGCCGCGAACCGCCGCGTGTCGAGGGTTCCATGCTCATAGCTTCCGGCCGCGCGCGTCGGACCGCCGCGCTTGGTGACAATCTGTACGACACCCCCGATAGCGTCGCTGCCGAACAATGCGCTCTGCGGCCCACGTACCACCTCCAGGCGCTCGACCGCCGTGACGCCGACGTGCGCAAAATCAAAGGCCCCGCCGAAGTCGTTCACCCGTACGCCGTCGACGAGCACCAGCGTGTAGTTCGATTCTCCACCGCGCGGAAAGAGAGACGTGACGCTGCCATGACCGCCGCTCTGTGCGACCGTGACCCCCGGCACGAGCCGCAGCGCGCCGGCGACGCTGTCGATCTGTCGCGCGCGCAGCTCGAGATCGGTGAAGCTGCTGACGCTGTCGCCGATCTCCGAGCGCGGCTGCTCGACCTGGCTGGCCGACACGATCATCGACTCGTTGATTGGACTGATGCGAAGTCGGACCGTCAGCTCACGCGTCTCGTCGCCGCGGAGCGTGAGTGACACCGGTCGTGCTGCGAAGCCGTCGGCAAACGCGCGCAGCTCGTAGTGGCCCGCGTCGAGCCCGTCGAAGGCAAAATGCCCACGCGCGTCGGTCATGTCGGTGATATTCGGCGCGGCGTCGCGGTCGAGAACGACGCGAACGCCGCCGACCGGCCGATTGTCCGGATCGACGACGCCGCCGTGGACGCTTCCGCCTTTTGGATGTGTGTCGTTGGCTGCCTGTGACGTTGCACCGTGCACGACGCTTGGCGCGGTTGCCACAATCGTGCACGCAAACACCAGCGATATCGAAGGCGAGCGAGCCGCGAAGAACATCTGGCCTCCTGTCGGCGTCTCCACGCGCCGAGCACTGCGGACGAGAAAGCCGTCCGCAGAGTGAGTGCCGACCGGGGCCAAGGTTTCCTGACTTGCGGCGGATCCACCGGATGCGGGACAGCCGCACCAGGGATCGGCTCATCGCGCCTTCCCATACCGCCGGACTTCGCTCGCTTGCAGCGAGCTTCGGCCGGGCAAGAAGCACAGTGGCGGGACCGTTGTCCTGCGACGAGCCTACGCCGCTCACAGTGGCGGGACCGTGTGGGACTTTCACCCAGCTTCCCTACGTTCCCCGGGCAAGCGGGACTGGCAGACGGATTCTAGCACGGCGCGTTCGGCGAACGCGCCCTACCAGAGGGGCGGTAGGGACGCCTCGCCTCCGTCCGGACCCCTGGCCGGCGCCTTCGGCCACCACGGTAAAAACCTGCCCGGGAATCACTGACCACTGACCACTGACCACTGACCACTGTTCTTGCCTCGGTTGCCGCGCCGCTCTCCAATGACGTACCATCCAAATGAGCTATGCGCGACCGCCTTGTTGCCGCGGGGATCGACGACATCGACGACAAGCTGCGTGCGGGCGAGCGTCTCGGTTTGGAGGATGGTGTCAGGCTGTTCGAGTGCAGAGACCTATTTGCGCTTGGATGGCTGGCGAATCGAGCGCGCCAGCGTCGTCACGGTCGCCGGACCTATTTCAATCACAACCTCCGTCTCGAGGCCACCAACGTCTGCGTTGCGTCCTGTTTGTTCTGTTCGTTTGCCCGACTCGAGGAAGGTAATCCTGACGCCTACACGATGTCACTCGATCAGGCGTGGAACAAGCTGCGCGAGCGCGCCGATCAGCCCATCACCGAGATTCACATCGTCAACGGATTGCACCCGAACCTGCCGTTCAGCTACTACACAGAGCTACTCCGCGGCTTCAAGCGCATTCGACCAGATGTCACGCTCAAGGCGTTCACCGCGGTCGAAATCGCATTCTTCGCAGATCTCTATGGCATGACCGACGAGCAGGTGCTCCAGCGTCTCATGGAAGCTGGTCTGGAAGCGCTGCCGGGCGGGGGCGCCGAGATCTTTGCCGAGCGTGTGCGACGGAAGATCGCCTCGGACAAATGTGGCAGTGAGCGATACTTGAGCATCCACCGTGTGGCGCATCGGCTCGGGATCAAGAGCAATGTAACCATGCTGTACGGGCACATCGAGCGGTACGACGAGCGTGTGGATCACATGCTCCGTGCTCGTGCCTTGCAGGATGAGACCAACGGCTTTCAGGCATTCATTCCGCTTGCGTTCCATCCGGACGGCAACCGCATGCGCAAGCTGCCCGCGCCGACTGCCGCCGACACGCTGCGTACGCATGCAGTGTCGCGCCTCGTTCTCGACAACATCGATCACATCAAGGCGTTCTGGGTGGCGACGGGCGTCGATGTGGCGCAGGCGGCGCTGTGGTTTGGTGCGGACGATCTCGACGGCACAGTGCAAGAAGAGCGCATCTATCACATGGCAGGGTCCGACACACCCTTCATCCTCTCGACCGACCAAATCCGCCGCCTCATCACCGCCGCCGGCTTCGAGCCGTGCGAGCGCGACACGATGTACAAGGTCCTTCGCGCCAGCTGACTCGGAACGACGAAGAACACGAAGATCTCACCACGAAGAACACGAAGGACACGAAGTAAAGAAGGACACGAAGAAGCAAATCAATTGGTCTTCTTCGTGTCCTTCGTGGTGGACTCTTCGTGTCTTCGTGGTTGAAACCAGGCCTAAAAGCCCCTCGCAACTACAGGCGGTGACGCACTATCGAGCTGGCGTCGCGTGACCAGAGCTCAGTGGATGCAGCATTTCTCGCTTCACATCATCCGGCAAGACGACACGCGATGTCGCACGGCTGCGGCCAGATGCGAATGACGAAGTCGCGTGGTGGCCACGCCGATGGTGGCGGGGGATTGCCCAGTAGGCCACGCTCTCCTCGGTGTCGGGATCGAAGGCGATGCCCGAGATCATGCCGAGATCATTGATATCCCTAGCATGCACGAGAACACCGTCATAGCCAGGCGCCAGCATCGTGAGGTCTTTCATTACACCGTCTTCCCACAAGAAGGCGCGGCAATTGAACTCCGCATCGCAGGACAAGCCCACCACCTGGCCCCGTTCGTTGATGCCGTACGCTTCGCTCCGAACGTGCTCCGGCGTTTGTCCTGGAAGCACGCCCAGGGGCTGCATGCCTCCATGCTTGGTCCACAGAAACGCTTGCAGTGCGCCCTCGGGATCGTCCGGGTGGCCGAGGAATCCGACGATATCGCCCCGCTGGTTGATGGCCGTCGGCGTGTTCCACCAGTCACCTCCGATGTTGCCGATATCCCGGACGGTGCCGTTCTCCCAGAGCACCGCGTGCTTGGCGCTGTGCCTGCCCACGGCCTGGTCGCAGACACCCGAGATGCCGACTGCCTGGCCGCGGTCGTTGATCGCGTTGACGGTCCCTGAGGTGTCGTCGCCGAAGAGCGGCATCTCCCGAATCTGGTCTCTGCCAGGGCCCCAAATGACCGGGCGGAACTGCAAAACCTGCGTTGATTCCGGGTCGCATTCTGGATCCACGACGCCGTTCTCCGACCATCCAGTCACCTCGCCACGATTGTTGACCGCCGTGGCAAAGCTGTTGTAGCCGCCGTCGAGCAACGGAAGCGGCCGTATCTCGCCCCATTCCCAGACGACTCCACGACAGGTAGGGCCGAAATTGTTAGGCCCTGGGAAAAATACCCAGCAGCTGAACCGTTGTCCAAGCGGCTCGGGTGTGGTCGTCTGCGAGATCCCCGCGATCAGCCCCCGGTTGTTCATCGCCGACGACCAAGCCACGCTGCTGTTGGGGCCGCCGAGGGTATCAAGATCGAATTCGAATCCGTATAGCCACAGCGTGGCATGGCGGCTCGTGTCCTCCGCCAGGTTGGAGTAGCCTCCTATCCAACCCAGGTTGTTGATGCTGCTGCCCCGGCTGTTCGTTCCGCCGAGCGACGGCAGGTTCTTGACGACGTAGTTGGTCTGCTTCTCCTGTTCAGACGCCTCAAAGCTTCCGCCGGAGTCAACGCCAACCACCAACGCTGCGGCCGCTACGAACAGTCGCGCGGGTGTCGACCTGACCGCGAGATGGGCCGCGGAAACGAACGGGATCGAAGATCTCTGTCGCATACCTCCCCCTTCGAAATCGTGCAGGCGCACGCGGAGCTCCCGTGAACTCATGGATCATCGGGTGTTCGCGGCACACGCCGCTGTCAGATTCTTTAGGCGACCGCGAGTGCCCGTCAGGGGATGAAAAAGGGCTAATGGTCCTATTACTTCAATTCGCTTGACCGGGAGGTGAAGTTTCGACATTTCCTCATACGTAGGGCGCGGCCTTTTAGGCCCACATTTCCTCGTACGTAGCGCGCGGCCTTCAGGCCGCGCGAAAACTGGAGAGAGACCAATGGATCGTCGAAGCTTCTTGCAGAATTTGGCGACGGCGGCGGCAACGGTCAAGGCCTTGACTCCGGTGACACCGGCCGCTCAGGCGACAGCGGGCGACACGAGCGGTGGATCAGCACCTGTCAGCGTCGAGGGCCACACACTGATTTGCGAGTTCGAGCAGAACAACCGGGCGTGGAAGGCCTATGAGGATCTGCGCACGCGCGACGGCGTCATGACGTTCGTGTCGTCAACGGGCACGACCCGCGTCATGCCGAAGAGCACCGAGGCCGGCTTCGCCGAAGCGGAACCGCCACACCTCGGACTGAGCATGGACGACATCGGCCTCTCCGGTCCAGACCTGCTCGCCGACAAGCTCTTGGCGGGTGGCAATGATCCGGATCCCGTCCAGGTGCGATCGGCGGCGCCGCCCCAAGGGTCTGCGCCGCAACAAGAGCGGGGCCGCGGCAGATGGACCACGTTTGTCGGCACCAAGGAAGCCCACGATGTCACGCCGGTCTATGCTGCCGGTTCCACTCGCACCTGGTTACCGTCTCAGCACTTTCCGGAGCTCCGACCCGTTCCCGGCCAACGGCAACAACAGCAGGAGAAGCGCTCCGCAGGTCTGGTGGGTGGCTGGATGCCAGCCGCCCGCACCGTGATCGAGCTCTCCCCTCAGTCCTACATCGAGCACATCGTGTTTGGCGACGTCGAGGCGACCGACAAGTTCATTGTCCAGACGTGGCATCGATCCGCCAAGGTGGAGAACGGAAAGATCACGAAAGTCGTGTACGGATATACCTACC